>NZ_JBGLYU010000063.1:0-33707 GCF_047304235.1 Variovorax sp. Varisp36 | reverse complement strand
GACGAACGCCCGCCCGCCCCGGCGCCAGCAACTGGACATGGCCGACCAGCTGAAGCAGCTGCAGGCCGGTGCAGGAACAGACGCGGGCGCAGATGCGCCGGCGCAGCAACAGCAACCCCAGCAGGCCTCCCGCCCGCCGCGGCAGAAGAACACCGGCCGCGGCCCGCGTGCGCAGCAGCCCCGGCAGCAGAAGGCGCAGGCGCAGCAGCAGCAACCGCAGCGCACGCCGCGCAAGGTCAACCCGGTGCTGGAGCGCCTCTTCGAGCTGTACCCGCAGCTCTTCGGCGCGCGCTTCGTGCCGCTGAAGCTCGGCGTATATGAGGAACTGCTTGCGCGCCACCCCGAGGACTTCAAGGCCGAAGACCTGAAGATCGCCATGGGCCAGCACGCGCGCTCCACGCGCTACCTCGAGGCCGTGGCCGCCGGCCTGGCGCGCCACGACCTCGACGGCAACGCGCTGGACCCGGTCGCACCCGAGCATGTGCACCACGCCATCCTCGAGCTGCACCGCCGCCGCATGCTGCGCAACAACGGCAACGCAGAAGAACTGCGCCCGCAACTGGTGGCGCGCATCGCCAAGGCCGTCGAGGCTTCGGGCCTCGACCGCGAGGCCTATGCGGTGCTCGTGCGCTCGCGTGACGCGAACGCCAACGCCGTGGTCGACGAAGCCCTGGCCGAACTCGCCGAGCAGGCCGCCAAGCGCGAGGCACTGCTGCGCGCCTTCGAGGCCAGCGGCCGAAGCGAGCAGGAGTTCGCCGACATGTACGGCATGAAGCCCGGCGACGTGACGCGCACGCTGCAGCGGGTGCGCGACGACAAGAAACGGGCAGAGGCAGCCGCGGCAGCGGCAAAAGAAGCAGCACCGGAAGCAGAAACCGCACCCGACAAGGCCCAACCCGACCTGCCCGCCACCACCGGCAATTGAACGCCCCGAAGCGCCCGGAAGACTGCAGCTGTGCAATCCGGCGGCGATGCGGCGAATTTTTCACTAGGGATTCGCGCCCAAGAAACGTTTTCATACGTTTCCAGTTACATTTCTCCCGCCCATTCCGGGCGGAGGAGAAGTTAATTTGAAAAGAGTCATCAGGCTGCTTCTCGCAGCCGTGGCTGTTTCCGTGTTCGCGAGCGGCTGCGCCGTCAACCGCGCAACAGCCACCGTCGATCCCTCGGCGAATCTCGACAAGCTGCGCGTGGTGCAGGTCAGAAGGCTCGAGGGTGAAGACGGCACGATTCAGAAACTGATCGCAAGCAATCTGCGCAAACGCGGGTACGAGGTGTCGGAGGACGCCAAGCCCCCCGAGAAAGTCGATGCCGTCGTCACGTACGTCGACAAGTGGCTGTGGGACATCACCATGTACCTGTCCGAGCTCACCGTCACGGTCCGCGAACTCAAGTCCGACTACCCGTTGGCAACGGGCAATTCGCTCCACACCTCTCTCACACGCCGCTCGCCACCGGAAATGGTCGACGAAGTGGTCGGCAACATCTTCAAAGAATCGGAAAAATCCAAATGATCAGCACCACCCTTCGCCGCGCAGGCGCCTTGGCCGTTCTCTCCGTCGTCGTCGTGCTCGCGGGCTGCGCCTCGTCGGCCAACCGCGAGGCCATGACTGCGACCAGCATCGCCTCGAGCAAGAAGCTTCCTTACTCCCTGTCGGTGAAAACCGGCGGCGGCAACGAAACGAATCCGCTGTGGAGTTCGGACATCTCCAATGAAGACCTGGCTGCCGCCATCGAGAAATCGGTCACGCAGTCGGCCTTGTTCAAGGAAGTCGTCAAGGGCAAGAGCGGGGACTACGAGTTGTCGGTCTCGATCGTCAAGCTGACCAAGCCCATGTTCGGTGCCGCGTTCACGGTCGACATGGAAGCGGGTTGGTCGCTCACCAAGATCTCCGACAAATCGGTAGCCATGCGCCAGGTCATCAAGTCGACCTACACAGGTGGTGCGTTCGACTCGCTCGTCGGCACGACCCGCCTGCGCATGTCGGTGGAAGGTGCTGCGCGCAACAACATCAAGCAGGGCCTGGAAGCCGTCGCGGCGCTCAATCTCTGACCGACAAACCATTCAGTGAATGGAAAAGGGGCTGGTGAATCACCAGCCCCTTTTTCCTTGTGCCGCTGCGCTCAGCGCGCGTTCTGCAGCGCCGCGATGCGCTCCTCGATCGGCGGGTGCGTGGCGAACAGCTTGCCGATGCTGCCGGTGATGCCCATGGCTTCGACCGCCTTCGGCAGTTCGCCGGCCGGCAGGCCGCCCAGGCGCGCGAGCGCGTTCATCATCGGCTGGCGGTTGCCCATGAGCGCGGCCGAGCCGGCGTCGGCGCGGAACTCGCGGTGGCGCGAGAACCAGGCCACCACCATCGCGGCGGCAAAGCCCAGCACGATGTCGAGCACGATGGTGCTCACGTAGTAGCCGATGCCGGGGCCCGACGAGCGGTCGTCGCCGCGGCGCAGGAAGCTGTCGACCGCATAGCCGATCACGCGCGACAGGAACACGACGAAGGTATTCATCACGCCCTGGATGAGCGTCATGGTGACCATGTCGCCGTTGGCGATGTGCGCCACCTCGTGGCCGATGACGGCCTCGACCTCTTCGCGCGTCATGTTCTGCAGCAGGCCGGTGGACACCGCCACCAGCGACGAGTTCTTGAACGCGCCGGTCGCGAAGGCATTGGGCTCGCCTTCGAAGATGCCGACCTCGGGCATGCCGATGCCGGCCTTGTCGGCGAACTTGCGCACCGTGCCGACGATCCAGGCCTCGTCGGGCGACTGGGGGTTGTCGATCATGTGCAGGCCGGTGGTCCACTTGGCCATGGGCTTGCTGATGAGCAGCGAGATGATCGCGCCGCCGAAGCCCATCACCAGCGCGAAGCCGAGCAGCGCGGTCAGGTTGAGCCCGTTGGCCGTGAGGAAGCGGTTGACGCCGAGCAGGCTGGCGACGACGCCGAGCACCGCGACGACCATCACATTGGTCAGGACGAACAGAAGGATACGTTTCAAGTTGAATTCTCCGTAGGGAAATCTGCCACCCAGATAAGGGCCTCGCGGCTCTCTTCAAGCCGTGCGCGGCATGGAGTCCTGGGTGTTGTTTTACGTTGTGGGGCGCTCCGGACGGCGGCAGCCGGTAGAACCATGATAGGAGCAAAAGTTCTAGGCCCGCCGTATTTCCTGGCCCGGCAAGGGCCTGAAGACCTGCGCGTCGGCATAGAACGCCGCGGTCTCGTTGCCCGCGCACCAGCCAGGCACGCCGAGCACCGGCAAGGGCACGAAGGGCTTGCGCTGGAGCTGCAGGGGGTCGAGCCCCCGTGCGATGTGCGCATCGTCGAAGGCCTCCGGGCCGGTCGCGCCGTGCGTCAGCAGCACGTGCGCCGTGATCGGCTTGCGCGGCGTCACCAGCTTTTCGAGCAGCGCGTGCCCGAACAGCAGCAGGCGCGCTTCGCTCCACAGGCCGCGTTGCGTGACGAACAGCGCATGCCAGTCGCGCGCGGCCAGCGCACGCCACAGCGCGGGTGGCGCATCGAGCAGCGCACCGTTCTCGTCGAACAGCGTGAGCGCGTCGCGCAGCGGACCGCGCACGGCCGCGACGCCGCTGCGCGCGATCTCGCCCGCCTGCAGTTCGTTGAGGCGGTGCTTGGTGTGCGGGAACGCGAGCCACACGAGCCCGTTGAAGAAGTCGTGCAGGTTGTCGCGCGTGGGCACGCTGCGGGTCTGGAAGATGTGCGCCTCGTAGGCCTGGCCTGGAGGCAGTGCGTCCTGGTGCACGAAGTCGGGCACCGGCGCGGGCTTGATGCCCTGCAGCGCGGCGGCGACTCCGCCATGCGGCGCGGCCCGCGCCACCGCTTCGCCGCTCGAACGATAGGGCGCAAGCCAGGGCCGCGCCCAGTCGACCGCCGGCAGGATCAAGGCGCGGGCGCGCCCGTCCAGCGGATGCGGTCGGGGTGCTGCATCACCGCGAACTCCCCGGTGAGCTTGTCGAACAGCTTGAGCGAGCTGCCGTGCTTGCCGAGCAGGCCGGCGGTGCGCAAGGCTTTCGCCACGTCGTTGAGCGGCACGTCCTTGCCGCCGCGCAATGCGGGCGCGGCCTGCAGGATGAACTCGGCGGCTTCGGACGGAGGTTGCGGTTGCGGCGCGGTGGGCGCCTTGGCGGCCGTCTTGCGTGCCGTCTTCTTCGCCGCGGCCTTCTTCGCTGCAGGGGCGGGTGCGGCTGCGGTCGTCGTGCCGGCGCTCTTCGCCCGCGATGTCTTGGTGCCGGCCGATTTGGCGGAGACCGTCTTCTTCGCTGGCGCGGTGCGCACCGCTGGCGCCGCGTAGCCCGCGCCGTGGTGCGCGAGGTCCATGAAGGTGTCGTAGATGCCGACCGTTTCCTCGCCCGTCTTGCCCTGCTGGCCGATGCCGCAGACGCGGCAGCCCTTCTCGCGCAGGCGGATCACCAGCGGCGCGAAGTCGGAGTCGGACGAGACCAGCACCACCACGTCGGGACGCTCGTCGATCACGAGGTCGATGGCGTCGACGGCCAGCGCGATGTCGGTGCTGTTCTTGCCGGTCGACAGGTTCACCATCGGCCGCACCGACAGCCGCTTGAACAGGGCCTGGCGGTTCACCGCCATCTCGGCATTGCAGTAGGCGCGGCGCACGTGGATGGCGCCGTACTCGTCCATCGTGCGCTGCACGGCCTGCTCGATCACGTCGGCCGAGACGTTGTCGGCGTCGATCAGCAGCATCACGCGAGTCATTGGCTCACCCCCAGGCTGCGCGCACTTCGTGTCGCTTCTCCCACCCCCTCACCGGGGGCAACACCAACGGCCCGGCAAAGCCGGTTCCGTGGTGTTTCTCGACGGGATCTTGCCAACCTCAGATGCCGCGCTTTGAGCGACTGATCGCGTGATGAAGTACTCACAAGAGCTTCCAGTTCACGGTTTCGCCGCCGCGCAGCGGCTTCAGCGTGGCATCGCCATAGGGCACGGTCTCCGGCACGGTCCAGCTTTCACGCTTGAGCGTGATGGTGTCGGTGTGGCGCGGCAGGCTGTAGAAGTCGGGGCCGTGGAAGCTCGCAAAGCCCTCGAGCTTGTCGAGCGCGTTCACGCTGTCGAAGGCTTCGGCGTACAACTCGATGGCGGTGAGCGCGGTGTAGCAGCCGGCACAGCCCAGCGCATGTTCCTTCAGGTGCGCCGGGTGCGGCGCGCTGTCGGTGCCCAGGAAGAAGCGGTCGCTGCCGCTGGTGGCCGCCTCGACCAGCGCCACGCGGTGCGTCTCGCGCTTGAGCACGGGCAGGCAGTAGTAGTGCGGGCGGATGCCGCCGGTGAAGATCGCGTTGCGGTTGTAGAGCAGGTGGTGCGCCGTGATGGTGGCGGCCGTGAAGCGGCCGGCGTCGCGCACGTAGTGGGCGCCTTCCTTGGTGGTGAGGTGCTCGAACACCACCTTGAGCTCGGGGAAGTCGCGGCGCAGCGGAATCATCACGCGGTCGACGAACACGGCCTCGCGGTCGAACAGGTCGATGGCCGGGTCGGTCACCTCGCCGTGCACCAGCAGCAGCAGGCCGTGCTTCTGCATGGCCTCCAGCGTCTTGTAGGTCTTGCGGATGTCGGTCACGCCGGCATCGCTGTTGGTGGTGGCGCCGGCCGGGTAGAGCTTGAGCGCGCGCACGCCGGCCTCCGCGGCCAGCGCGATTTCCTCGGGCGGCAGCTTGTCGGTGAGGTAGAGCGACATCACGGGCTCGAAGGCGGTGCCTGCGGGCACGGCGGCGCGGATGCGGTCGCGGTAGGCCATGGCCTGCGCGGCGGTGGTCACGGGGGGACGCAGGTTCGGCATGATCAGCGCGCGGCCGAACTGGCGCGCGCTGTGGGGAACGACGGCTTCGAGGGCGGCGCCGTCGCGCACGTGCAGGTGCCAGTCGTCGGGGCGGGTGATCGTGAGGGTGTCTGTCATGGCCCGGCAATTGTCGCATCGCCCCCCAGCAAATACTCGCGCACCAGCGCCCGCGCGCGGTGCAGCCGGCTCTTCACGGCGCCCGGCGGTTCGCCGAGGCGTTCGGCGATCTCGGCGATGGTCAGCTCCTCGAAGTCGCGCAGCAGCACCACTTCGAGGTAGTGCGCGGGAAGCGACTCCAGCGCGTGCGTGAGGTCGATGCGCAAAGCGCCGTCGCTGCGGCTGGCCAGTTGCCGCTCGGCCACCTCGTCGCCGAGCGGTTCATGCCGGAACATCGCGCGCTGCAGCCTGAGGCATTCGCGCCGGATGACGGTGAAGAGCCACGACGAGAAGGCCGCGGCCGCCTTCAGCGCCCGGACCTTGCGGGCGATCACCAGCAGCGACTCCTGCACGGCGTCGTCGACGTCGCTGGCCTGGCAGTGCCGCCAGGCGTAGCGGCGCGCATCGGCCTGGCAGACCGCGAGCAGGCCCGCGATGGCGGCGGGGTCGCCGGTCTGCGCGGCCTGGATCAGGCCGGTGCGGTCGATGCCCACGCCCATGGCTCAGCGCCCCTTGCCAGGCTTGCGCCCGACCATGGCGCACATCGGGCAGAAGCCGAACAGACCCGTCAGCGCGAGCGTCGCGCCCGTGAGCCCGGCGATCGCGGCGAGCCCGAAGCCGGCCGTGCCCCAGCTCATGGCGGCGAAAAGCAGGCCGGCGAGGCCCATGACGATGCGCAGCGCGCGTTCCCAACCGGGGACATTCTTGACGTAGACCATGGTGACTCCTTCGATCCTTGGGTGCATGAGGAAGACCCTCGGAAACAAGGAGGCGTCGAACCCGCCGAACGGTTCGCCGGAATCCACAAATTTTCCACTGCCGGGAGCCGACGCAGCGTGGCCGGACTCGGCGACACTGCGCTCTTTCCATCGCGCGCCAGACGCCAGCAGCATCATGTCGGAAGCCTCGTCGCAGTTCGTCGACTTCATCGTTGACCGTCTCCGCGGAATCCCGCGCATCGCCAAGACCCGATTCTTCGGCGGCACGGGGCTGTCGGCCGACGCCACGCAGTTCGCGATGATCATGGGCAGCACCGTGTACTTCGTCGTGGACAAGAACACCCGCCCGAAGTACGAGAAGCTGGGCAGCAAGTGCTTTGCCTACGACACGAAGGCGCGGCGGGTACAAGTCAAGAAGTACTTCGAGGTCCCCATCGAGATCATCGAAGACCATGAAGCGTTGGCGGCCCTGGCAAGGGAAGCTGTTCTGGTGGCGCAAAGCCTGAAGAAGCCGGCCGGCAAGGGCACCTAGCCTTGCGGGTCGACGGGAGCGGCATCGTTCATGCGCTCCTACGCGAGATCGGCCATGCAGACTGCTTTGCCTCGCCCCACCTCGCAGGAGATACTGTTTCCTCCGCTCAGGCCCAGGCTTCCTTGCGAAATGCAGTCAAAAGAATGATGAGCACGACAGAGCCCCAGCTGATCTCCCCGGTACTCGCCGACAACGGCCCCGCCGCCCTGTTCACCGCGCCCGGCGGCACCCAGGCCTTCGCCGTGCGCTGGCAAGGCAGCGTGCACGGCTATCTCAACCAATGCCCTCACGCGGGCGGCCCGCTTGATTTCGAGGGCCAGGTGCTGGAGAGTTCAGGCCGCTTTCTGATGTGCGCGCGGCACGGCGCCATCTTCGAGCCCGACACCGGCAAGTGCGTCGGCGGTCCCTGCCGCGGTGCGCGGCTCACGCCGCTGGCGGTGCACGAAAGAGCGGACGGCAGCGTGTGGCTCGGCCGGGCCGGGTGAAGACAACCCTCCAGGAGAAAAGAAATGCGCAACAACAATCCTCTTGCACTCTCGATCGCGGCCCTCGCGTTCACCGGCCTCGTGGCGGGCTGCACGGGCATGTCGCCCGGCACCGGCAAGGCCTTCACGGGGATGAGAGTCACGTCGAGCGCTTTCGGCGACAACGGCGTCATTCCGTCCGACCACGCCGGCGCGGGCGACTGCGGCGGCAGGAACGTCTCGCTGCCCGTGGCGTGGAGCAACCTGCCGGCCAAGACGAAATCGGTCGCCGTGCTGGTGCTCGATCCAGACGGCGCGGCCGGCCTCGGCGTGTCGCACTGGGTGGCCTACAACATCGCGGCCGAGCGCGGCGAACTCAAGGCGGGCGAAGGACAGGCGGGCTCGAACTTCAACTTCACCATGGGCCCGAACGTGGCCGGTGCGCCCGCCTACCGCGGCGTGTGCCCGCCGGTGGGCGACCGGCCGCACCACTACGTGCTGACCGTGATTGCCACCGACCTCGCACCGGGCAGCCTGCCGGCCGGCCTCGCGCGCGATGCGCTGCTGGCCGCGCTCAAGGGCCATGCGCTGGGCGGCCAGAGCGTGGTGGGCCTCTACAGCCGCTGATCTCACGTTAATAAATGTAATAATTAAGTCTTCATTTCGCCGACATCCACAGCCGCTTCCTCGAAAGCTTCATCGATGGCCCTGCCCGCAGCCGCGTTCGCCTCCTCTTCGGTTTCGTCGACCAGCGACGACCTCGACGGCATGTTCGACCTGGCGCCCGTCTCGCTCTGGATCGAGGACTACGGCGACCTGAAGCGCAAGCTCGACGGCTGGCGCGCCGAGGGCGTCACCGACCTGGTGGCGCACCTGTCGGCGGACCCGCAGCGGGTGAGCGACTGCATGGCGCTGCTGAAGGTGCTGCGGGTCAACCAGCACACGCTGCGGCTCTTTGCCGCCGACAGCCAGCAGACCCTGCTGGGCGCGCTGGACCGCGTGTTCCGCGGCGACATGTCGGCCACCGTGGTGCACGAGCTCGACCAGCTGTGGCGCGGCCAGCTCACCTTCGAGAGCGAAACCGTCAACTACGCGCTCGACGGCCGGCGGCTCGACGTGCGCGTTCGCGCCCGCGTGCTGCCCGGCCACGAAGACTCCTGGAGCCGCGTGCTGGTGTCGCTCGACGACGTGACCGAGCGCGTGGCCGCGCAGCGCCTGCGCGACGAGAGCGCGAAGCACGCGCGCAGCCTGTTCGACCGCTCGCCCGTGTCGCTGTGGGTCGAAGACTTCAGCGCGGTGCGCTCGCTGCTCGAGAGCATCCGCACGCGCGGCATCACCGACTTCGCCACCTTCATCAAGGTGCACCCCGAATTCGTCACGCGCTGCATGCAGGAGATCCGCGTCATCGACGTGAACCACGAAACGCTGCGCATGTTCGGCGCGCCCGACCTGCAGACCCTGCTGGGCAATATCTCGCGCGTCTTCCGCGACGAGATGCGCGAGTCCTTCGCCGAGCAGCTGCAGGACCTGTGGAACGGCAAGACGGTGCAGCAGCGCGAGGTGCTCAACTATTCGCTGTCGGGCGAGGCGCTGAACATCCACATGCAGTTCGCGGTGCAGGACGACCGGCTCGACACCTGGGACCTGGTGCTGGTGTCGCTGGTCGACATCACCGCGCGCAAGAAGGCCGAGGCCTACCTCGAATACCTCGGCAAGCACGACGTGCTCACGCAGCTGTGCAACCGCACCTACTACACCGAGGAGCTCAACCGCCTGTCGCGCAAGGGGCCTTGGCCGGTGTCGATCGTGGCGATCGACCTCAACGGGCTGAAGCAGATCAACGACCACGAAGGCCATGCCGCCGGCGACTCGCTGCTGCGCCGCATGGGCGAAGTGCTCGACAAGGCCGTCGACCCGCCGGCCTGGCCCGCGCGCATCGGCGGCGACGAGTTCGCGGTGCTGCTGCCCATGACCGACGAGCGCGGCGCCGAGGCAATGCGCGAGCGCATTCTTACGCTGCTCGAAATGAACAACCAGTTCCATGCGGGCCAGAGCGGCCATGCGCTGAGCCTGGCCATCGGGCTGGCGACCTGCCACGGGGAGGAGTCGCTGGAAACTGCGCTGCAGCGGGCGGACCGGGCGATGTACGCGGACAAGGCGCGGCACTACGAGGGCGCCGGGGTGGAGCGGCGGCAGGCGTAGCCGCCGGCTATCGCGCCTCCGGCGTCCGACCGGGCACCGGCCGCACCCGCTGCAGAATGAAATCGATGAAGGTCCGGATCGCGCGCGTGTGCTGGCGGTTCGGCATGTAGAGCATGAACATCTGCGTGCCGAAGATGCTCAGGCGCCAGTCGTCGAGCGTGGTCACGACGTCGCCCTTGCGCACGTCTTCCTGCACCACATAGTCGGGCACGAGGCCGATGCCCAGGCCGGCGAGGATGGCCTGGCGCAGGAACAGGAAGTTTTCCGAGATCAGCGTCGGCTCCAGGATCACCTCGCGCCGTGTCTCGCCCTGGTAGGCCGATACGCGCAGTTGGCGGCCGATGACGGCAGCCGTGACCACCGGCGCGCCCTGCAGCGCGTCGAGCTGCACGGGCAGCGGATGCTTCGCCGCATAGTCGGTCGAGGCACAGGCCACGTAGCGCACCGGCCCCATCTCGCGCGCCACGAGGTTCTGCGGCGGCTCGGGAATCACGCGGATGGCGATGTCGACCTCGTCGCGCAGCAGGTCCTCGATGCGGTTCTCGAACACCACGTCGAGCACGATGCCGGGGTACTGGCGCTTGAAGTCGATCAGCCAGCCGGCCATCACGAGCTGGCCGTAGCCGCTGGGCACGCTGAGCCGCACGCGGCCCTGCAGCTCCTGGCCCAGCGTGGTGACTGATTCGCGCGCGGCCAGCAGCTCGCCCTGGATGGCGATGCCGTGCTGGTAGAGCCGCAGGCCGATTTCGGTCGGCTCGGCGCGCCGCGTGGTGCGCCGCACCAGCTGCGCACCCACCGAGCGCTCCAGCTGGTTCAGGTGGTAGCTGACGTTGGCACGGCTCATCTTGAGCCGGCGGGCGGCGGCGCTCAGGTTGCCGGCGTCGAGGATTTCCACCAGCAGGGTGAGCGATTGGAGGTCCATGCGGCGATTGTGTCAAAAATTCTTTGACAGTCTGTCAACCGTCTATGCAATTGTCAAAGAGGCGGCGCGGTCCAAGAATGCGGGGTTCACCCCAGAGCCTCGGGCCCGCCGGCCCGCAACGCAAGAGACAAGCGACACGCACATGGCCACCAGCACTCCCAGCCCCTCCACGTCCACCGGTCCCGTCACCTTCGAGCGTCGAGGCGACGTGTTCGTGGTGACCATCGACAACCCGCCCGTCAATGCCCTGGGCGTGGATGTGCGCCGCGGCCTCGTGGCCGCCATCGACGCGGCCGAGGCCGACAGCGCCGCCAGGGCGGTGCTGATCGTCGGCGCGGGCCGCAACTTCATCGCGGGCGCCGACATCCGCGAATTCGGCAAGACGCCGCAGCCGCCGTCGCTGCCCGAGGCCTGCCTGAAGATCGAGAACTGCACGAAGCCGGTCGTCGCCGCCCTCCACGGTGCCGCGCTCGGCGGCGGGCTCGAAGTGGCGCTGTCGGCGCACTACCGCATCGCCTCGCCCACCGCCAAGCTCGGCCTGCCCGAAGTGGCGCTGGGCCTGCTGCCCGGCTCGGGCGGCACGCAGCGCGCGCCGCGCCTGATCGGCGCGAAGCCCGCGCTCGAGCTGATGCTCAGCGGCCGCCACGCCGGCGCCAAGGAAGCGCTGTCGCTCGGCCTCGTCGACCGGCTCGGCAACGACGCCGACGCGCTGGCCGAAGGCCTCGCCTACGCGCAGGAACTGGTTGCCGCCAAGGCCCCGGTGCGCCGCACGCGCGAAGCCGCCGGCCTCGCCGACACCGAAGCCAGCCGCGCCGCCCTCGAAGCCGCGCGCGCCGACACCGCCAAGAAGAGCCGCGGCCTGTTCTCGCCGATGAAGATCATCGAAGCCGTCGAGGCCGCGCTCACCCTGCCCTTCGACGAAGGCATGGCGCTGGAGCGCAAGCTGTTCCTGCAGTGCATTGACAGCCCGCAGCGCGCCGGCCTGATCCACGCCTTCTTCGCCGAGCGCGAAGTGCTGAAGGCGCCCGAGACCAAGGCCGCCAAGCCGCGCGCGCTGGAGTCGGCCGGCATCGTCGGCGGGGGCACCATGGGCGCGGGCATCGCGGTAGCGATGCTGGACGCGGGGCTGCCCGTGACCATGATCGAGCGCGACGAGCCCAGCCTCGCGCGCGGCCGCCAGCATGTGGAGAAGGTGTACGACGGCCTCATCGCCAAGGGCCGCATGACGCCCGAAGCCAAGGCCGCCGTGATGGCGCGCTTCAGCGGTTCGACCTCCTATGACGCACTCGCCAACGTCGACATCGTGGTCGAGGCCGTGTTCGAAGAGATGGGCGTCAAGAAGGCAGTGTTCGCCGAGCTCGACCGCGTGTGCAAGCGCGGCGCCGTGCTCGCCACCAACACCTCGTACCTCGACATCGACGAAATCGCCGACAGCATCTCGCGGCCGCAGGACGTGGTGGGCCTGCACTTCTTCTCGCCCGCCAACATCATGAAGCTGCTCGAGATCGTGGTGCCTGCCAAGGTGAGCGCCGACGTGGTCGCCACCGGTTTCGAGCTTGCGAAGAAGCTGAAGAAAGTGCCCGTGCGCGCGGGCGTGTGCGATGGCTTCATCGGCAACCGCATTCTCGCGGTGTACCGCCAGGCGGCCGACCACATGATGGAAGACGGCGCCTCGCCCTACGAGATCGACGCGGCCGTTCGCAACTTCGGCTACCCGATGGGCCCGTTCCAGGTGTCCGACCTCGCGGGCGGCGACATTGGCTGGGCCACGCGCAAGCGCAAGGCCGCCACGCGCGACCCGCAGGCGCGCTACGTGCAGGTGGCCGACCGCATCTGCGAGCGCGGCTGGTTCGGCCAGAAGACGCAGCGCGGCTACTACCTGTACCCCGAAGGCGCGCGCACCGGCGTGCCCGATCCGGAGGTGCTGGCCATCATCGACGCCGAACGCGTGCGCGCGGGCATCACGCCGCGCCAGTTCACCGAGGAAGAAATCATGCGCCGCTACATGGCCGCGATGATCAACGAAGGCGCCAACGTCGTGCTCCAGCGCATCGCGCTGCGCCCGCTCGACGTGGACGTGACCTTCCTCTACGGCTACGGCTTCCCGCGCCATCGCGGCGGGCCGATGAAGTACGCCGACACCGTGGGCCTGCCGAAGGTGCTGGCCGACATCCGCGAGTTCGCGAAGGAAGACCCGCTCTTCTGGAAGCCGTCGCCACTGCTGGTGGAGCTGGTCGAACGCGGTGCCGATTTCGCGAGCCTCAATCAATCCGAGTAATCCACACCGTCCGCCGTACAGGAGCCATTTCCATGCGTGAAGCCGTCATCGTTTCCACCGCTCGCACCCCTCTCACCAAGGCGCATCGCGGCGAATTCAACATCACCCCCGGCGCCACGCTGGCCTCCTTCGCGGTGAAGGCCGCGGTCGAGCGCTCGGGCCTGGACCCGGCGCTGATCGAGGACGCGATCCTCGGCTGCGGCTATCCCGAGGGCACCACCGGCCGCAACATCGCGCGCCAGAGCATCATCCGCTCGGGCCTGCCCATCAGCATCGCCGGCACCACGGTGAACCGCTTCTGCGCCTCGGGCCTTCAGGCCATCGCGATGGCCGCCGGCCGCATCGTCGTGGACGGCGCGCCGGCCATGATCGCGGGCGGCGTGGAGAGCATCTCGCAGATCCGCGGCCGCAGCCCCGGCGACGGTGGCGACCTCAGCCTGGACCCGTGGATCGTCGAGCACAAGCCCGATCTCTACATGGCCATGATCGACACGGCCGACATCGTCGCCAAGCGCTACAACATCAGCCGCGAAGCGCAGGACCGCTTCTCCGCCGAGAGCCAGCGCAAGACCGAAGAGGCGCAACTGGCCGGCCGCTACAAGGACGAGATCGTGGCCTGCACCACCACGATGGCCGTGACCGACAAGGACACCAAGGAGGTCACTTACCGCGAAGTCACCGCCACCGAGGACAACTGCAACCGCCGCGGCACCACCTACGAAGCGCTCGCCAAGCTGAAGCCGGTGATGGGCGAGGACAAGTTCATCACCGCCGGCAACGCCTCGCAACTGTCCGACGGCGCATCGGCCTGCGTGCTGATGGAGGCCAGGGACGCGGAGCGCGCCAACATCAAGCCGCTGGGCGCCTTCCGCGGCCTCGCGCTGGCGGGCTGCGAGCCCGACGAGATGGGCATCGGCCCGGTCTTCGCGGTGCCCAAGCTGCTCGCGCGCCACGGCCTGAAGGTCGAGGACATCGGCCTGTGGGAACTCAACGAAGCCTTCGCCTCGCAGTCGATCTACTGCCAGGACAGGCTGGGCATTCCGTCGGAGCGCCTGAACGTGAACGGCGGCGCGATCTCCATCGGCCATCCTTTCGGCATGACCGGCGCCCGCCTCACGGGCCATGTGCTCATCGAAGGCAAGCGCCGCGGCGCCAAATACGCCGTGGTCACGATGTGCATCGCCGGTGGCATGGGCGCTGCCGGCCTGTTCGAGATTTATTGAGGAGCCCGCGATGGACCTGAACTTCACCTCCGAAGAAGAAGCCTTCCGCAGCGAAGTGCGCGCCTTCCTGGCCGCCAAGCTGCCGGTGCGGCTGTCCGAGAAAGTGCGCAGCGGCAAGATCCTCGAGAAGGCCGACATGGAGGAATGGCACACCATCCTCAACGAGCGCGGCTGGCTCGCCAACCACTGGCCCGAGCAGTACGGCGGCCCCGGCTGGACGGCGGTCGAGAAATTCATCTTCGAGCACGAATGCGCGCTGGCTTTTGCGCCGCGCATCGTACCCTTCGGCGTGAACATGCTGGGTCCGGTGCTCATCAAGTACGGCAACGAGGCGCAGAAGCGCCGCTGGCTGCCGCGCATCCTGAACGGCGACGACTGGTGGTGCCAGGGCTACTCGGAACCCGGCGCGGGCTCCGACCTCGCGGCCGTGAAGACCTCGGCCGTGCGCGGCCTCGACGCGCAGGGCGACCACTTCATCGTGAACGGCCAGAAGACCTGGACCACGCTGGGCCAGCACGCCAACATGATCTTCTGCCTGGTGCGCACGAACCGCGAGGCGAAGAAGCAGGAAGGCATCAGCTTCCTGCTGATCGACATGACTTCGCCCGGCGTGGAAGTGCGCCCGATCATCACGCTCGACGGCGAGCATGAAGTGAACGAGGTGTTCTTCTCCGACGTGCGCGTGCCGGCCGAGAACCTGGTCGGCGAAGAGAATAAGGGCTGGACCTGCGCCAAGTACCTGCTGACGTACGAGCGCACCAACATCGCGGGCGTGGGCTTCTCGGTGGCCGCGCTGGAGCAGCTCAAGGGCATCGCCGCGACGCAAACGAAGAACGGCAAGCCATTGAACGAAGACCCTGCGTTCGCGGCACGCATGGCACGCGTCGAGATCGACCTGGAGAACATGAAGACCACCAACCTGCGCGTGATCGCAGCGGTGGCCGGCGGCGGCGTGCCGGGCGCGGAAAGCTCGATGCTCAAGATCCGCGGCACCGAGATCCGGCAGGAGATCTCGTCGCTCGCGCGCCGCGCGATGGGCGTCTACGGCCGGCCCTTCATCGAGGAAGCGCTGCACGACGGCTTCGACGGCGAGACCTTCGGCCCGGCCTACGCGAAGGCAGCCGCATCGCGCTACTTCAACAACCGCAAGCTGTCGATCTTCGGCGGCTCGAATGAAATCCAGAAGAACATCATTTCAAAAATGATTCTGGGTCTGTAAAGGAAACGGAATGAACTTCGCACACACCGAAGACCGGCGCATGCTCGCCGACAGCCTGAACCGCTTCATCGCCGAGCAGTACACCTTCGACGCGCGCGACCGCATCGCGAAGTCGCAGCACGGGTTCAGCAAGGAAATCTTCCAGCAGTTCGCCGAACTCGGCGTGATCGGCGCGCTGTTCGGCGAGGCCGATGGCGGCTTCGGCGGCGGCGGCTTCGACATTGCCGTGGTCTTCGAGGCACTGGGCCGCGGCCTCGTGGTCGAGCCGCTGCTGGGCGCGGTGATGGTCGGCGAGGCGATCAGCGCCGCCGGCAGCGACGCGCAGAAAAAGAAGCTCGGCGACATCATCAACGGCGTGACCGTCGCGGCCTTCGCGCACGACGAAGCCGACACGCACTACGAGCGCACGCGCGTACAGACCAGGGCCGAACGCAGCGGCGACGGCTGGGTGCTGCACGGCGCCAAGGCCGTGGTGCCGCAGGGCGAGCAGGCCGACCTGTTCCTGGTTTCCGCGCGCACCTCGGGCAACGTGGACGACGAAACCGGCATCTCGCTGTTCCTCGTGCCCGCCAAGACTGCGGGCCTCGCGGTGCGCGGCTGCCCCTCGATCGACGGCGGCCGGGTCGCCGAGCTCGCGTTCGACGGCGTCAAGCTGGGCGCCGGCGCGCTGCTCGGCGCCGAAGGCCAGGGCCACGCCACGCTGGAACGCGCCATCGGCCGCGGCGTGCTCGCGCTGTGCGCCGAAGCGCTGGGCGCGATGGAAGCCGCCAAGGCCGCCACGCTGGAATACCTGCGCACGCGCAAGCAGTTCGGCATTCTCATCGGCAGCTTCCAGGCGCTGCAGCACCGCATGGCCGACCTGCTGCTCGAGATCGAGCAGGCCCGCTCGGCCGTGATCAACGCCGCGGCCGCCATCGACGGCACGGACCGCGTGGCGCGCGAGCGCGCGCTCTCGGCCGCCAAGTTCAGCATCGGCCGCATCGGTGCGCTGGTGGCGGAAGAAAGCATCCAGATGCACGGCGGCATCGGCATGACCTGGGAGCTGCCGCTGCCGCACTACGCCAAGCGCCTCGTGATGATCGACCACCAACTGGGCGACGAAGATCACCACTTGCAGCGCTATATCGCGCTCGGCAAGGAGCTGGCGGCATGAGCGGCAAGACCGTGTTGATCTCGCAGGAAGGCGCCGTCCGCATCCTGACCAACAGCAACCCCGCCGCGCGCAACGCGATCACGCCGACGCTGTATGCCGAGCTCTCGGCCGCGCTCGCCGATGCGCAGGACGACCCCGAGGTCGGCGCCATCGTCTTCACCGGCGCGGGCGATTTCTTCTGCTCCGGCGGCGACCTCAACCTGCTGGCCAGGCGGCGCGAACTGCCGGCGGCCGAGCGCCGCGAGATTCTCGAAGGCCTCAACAACCTGATCCGCGCGCTGCGCGACTGCAGCAAGCCCGTGATCGCGGCCGTGGAAGGCGGCGCGGCCGGCGCGGGCCTGTCGATGGCGCTGGCCTGCGACATGCTCGTGTCGGCGCGCGATGCGTTCTACACAGTCGCCTATGTGAAGGTCGGCCTCACGCCGGACGGCGGCGCCACGGCCTTCCTCGCGGAGTTCGTCTCGCGCCAGGTGCTGACCGAGATGTGCCTGACCGGCGACCGCATGCCGGCCGAGCGCCTGCATGCGCTGGGCGCCGTCAACCGCCTCACCGACAAGGGCGCCGCGCTGGCCGAGGCCATCGCGCTCGCGGCCAAGGTCGCGACCGGTCCGCAGCGCGCGAGCGCACGCATCAAGACGCTGTGCCGCCAGGCGCACCACGCCACGCTCGAAGAGCAGCTCGACGCCGAGGCCGTTTTCATGGTCGAGTCGCAAGGCGATGCCGAATCGGCCGAAGGCATCGGTGCGTTCCTCGGCAAGCGCAGCGCCGATTTCGTCGCGCTGCGCCGCCGCAAGCAGGCCGCGTCCTGACGCGCGCCGTGCCCCTTCCTCCAGACCCTTGCGCGCGGGTGCGGGGGTTTTCAATCTTTCCGGAGTTGCCATGTCCTCGCTGAATTCCTCGCTGCCGCTGGCCGGCGTGCGCGTCCTCGATCTGTCCCGCATCCTCGCGGGGCCCTGGTGCGGCATGGTGCTGGCCGACATGGGCGCCGAGGTCATCAAGGTCGAGCACCCGGGCCGCGGCGACGACACGCGCGACTGGGGCCTGCGCGTCGGCAAGACCGAGACGGCCTACTTCAACAGCGTGAACCGCAACAAGCGCTCGGTCACGCTCGACCTGCAGACGCCCGAAGGCCAGCAGCTCGCGCGCGATCTCGCCAAGCAGTGCGACGTGGTGATCCAGAACTTCAAGTTCGGCGGCATCGACAAGCTGGGCCTCGGCTACGAGCAGTTGAGCAAGGAGCAGCCGGGTCTCATCTACTGCTCGATCTCGGGCTACGACCGCACCGGGCCCGAAGCCGCGCGGCCGGGCTACGACCTCGTCGTTCAAGGCGAGGCCGGGCTGATGGCGCTCAATGGCGAAGCGAACCAACCGCCGCTGAAGTTCGGCGTGGCCGCGGTCGACCTGTTCACCGGTATGTACTCGGCGCAGGCCATCCTGGCCGCGCTCTACCAGCGCGAGAAGACCGGCAAGGGCCGGCACGTGGAGATGGCGCTGTTCGACTGCGGCCTGATGATCACCGCCTACTACGGCCTCGAGGCGCTGCTGATGGGCGAAGACCCGCCACGCTACGGCAACTCGCATCCCTCGATCGTGCCGTACGGCGTGTTCGACGCGGCCGACGGCCCGCTCGTCATCACCGTGGGCAACAACGCGCAGTTCGCGCGCTTCTGCACCGATGTGATCGAACGGCCCGACCTCGCAGCCGACGAGCGCTTCAAGACCAACATCCTGCGTTCCGCGAACCGCGCGGTGCTGCTGCCCGAACTGCATGCCGAACTGGCGAAGCGCCAGCGCGCCGACCTGCTCGCCAGGCTCACGGCTTCGGGCATTCCGTGCGGCGAGGTGCTGGGCCTGCTGGAGGCGCTGCAATCGAAGCGCGCCACCGACGCCGGCCTCGTCACCACGCAGCCGCATCCGGTGGCCGGCACGGTCAACGTGCTGGCGCCCCCCTACCGTTTCGACGGCGAGCGCCTGCCCGTGCGCAGCGCGCCGCCCACCCTGGGCGAAGGCACGCACGACGTGCTGCAGTCGCTGCTCGGCCTGTCGGACGAAAAGCTGGCGGCCCTGAAAACGAGTGGCGTCGTCTGAAGAAGACAGGCGCCCGCATTTCCAAAGTAGACAAGACCCAATGGCCTCCCTTTCCCTCCCCAGTCCCGTTCGCCGCGCCCTTCTCGCACTCGCCCTGCCGCTCATCGCTGGCAGCGCCTTCGCCCAAGCGTGGCCTGCAAAGCCCATCACGCTGATCGTGCCCTTCCCGCCCGGTGGCCCGACCGACGTGGCCTCGCGCATCGTGGCGCAGAAGATGTCGGCCGCGCTCAAGCAGAACATCGTGATCGACAACCGCAGCGGCGCCTCGGGCACCGTGGGCGCCGCCGCCGCGGCCCGCGCCGCGCCCGACGGCTACACCTTCGTGATGCTGGCCACGCCGACGCTGCTGGCCGCGCACCTGTACGGCCCGACCGGCTACGACATCTTCAAGAACTTCACGCCCGTGGGCTCGGTGTACGACCTGCCGATCGTGCTGGTGGTCAACCCCAAGTCGCTGCCCGAGGTGAACAGCCTGCAGGGCCTGATCGCGAAGGCCAAGGCCGAAGGCGGCAAGCTCAACTACACGACGGCCGGCGCCGGCAGCTTCGGCCACCTGACGACCGAGCAGCTCAAGACCATCGGCAAGTTCGACATGCAGCACGTGCCCTATCGCGGCAGCGCGCCGGCAGTGACCGACCTGATAGGCGGCCAGGTGCCCGCGATGTTCTCCGACCTCGTGGGCGTGCTGCCGCACGTCAAGGCCGGCAAGCTGCGCGCCATCGCGGTCGGCTCCGGCCAGCGCGTGAGCCTGCTGCCCGACGTGAAGACGGTGGCCGAGCAGGGCTTCCCGGGCTTCGATGCGACCTCGTGGGGCGGCCTGCTGGCGCCCGCCGGCACGCCCAAGGACGTGGTCGACCGCATGAGTGCCGAACTGAAGGCGGCGCTGGCCGACAAGGAAGTGCAGGACAGGCTCCAGGGCGTCGGCTCCTTCGCGGCCTACCGCACGCCCGAGCAGACGGGCGTGCGCATGCGCGAGGATTTCGAGCGCTGGGGCAAGGTCATTCGCGACAACCACATCACGGCCCAGTAAAACGGCAGGCGGCCGACGACCGGCATCAAGGAGACAGACATGACAAACAACGAAAACAAGAACCACAAGACGCCGGTCGGCGCGCCGTTCCGCCCCGCATTTCCCGTCCGCAGCCTGGCGGACATCCACCGGCTCGAAGAGACACCGCTGGAACAGGCGCTCACGGTGCGCAGCACCTACGAGATCTTCCGCAACGCGGGCCTTGCCTTCGGCGGCAAGACCGCGCTGACCTTCCTGCGCACCGGCAACCCGGCCGACGAGCCGATCCGCTGGTCGTACGCCGAACTGCTCGCGCGCATCCACCAGACCGCGAACATGCTGCACGCGCTGGGCGTCGGGCCCGACGACGCGGTCGCGGTGCTTTTGCCCGGTTGCCTGGAGTACCACCTCGCGCTGTGGGGCGGAGAGGCGGCCGGCATCGTGCAGCCGCTGAACCCGCTGCTGACCGACGAGAAGCTGGTCGCGCTGATGACCGCCGGCCGCGCCAAGGTGCTGATCGCCTACGGCTCGGACGCCGAATCGGGCATGTGGTCGAAGGCCATGCGCCTGCGCGGCCAGGTGCCCACGCTGACCACCGTGCTGCGCGTGGCGCCGCACGACGAGGTGCCGGGCACGGCCGGCACTCTGCCTGGAGCAGGATCGGACAGCGCGACCGCGCTGCCGGGCGTGGCGGAGTTCGATGTGCTGCGTGCGGCACAACCATCTGATCGGCTCGTGAGCGGGCGGGACATCGCACCCACCGACATCGCTGCGTACTTCCACACCGGCGGCACCACGGGCGCGCCGAAGCTCGCGCGCCACAGCCACGGCGCGCAGGTGTTCACCGCCTGGGCCAGCGTGCAGGTCGCGGGCATGAACGAGAACGGCATCTCCATCAACGGCTATCCGCTGTTCCATGTGGCGGGCGTGCTGCCGGCCTCGCTGGCGGCGCTGTCGGCGGGCGTGGAGGTGATCATCCCGACGACCTCGCTGCTGCGCAACAAGGAGGTGCTGGCCAACTACTGGAAGCTGGTGGAGAAATACCGCCCGACCTCGCTCTCGGCCGTGCCCACCGTGCTCGCGGCGCTGGCCAACGTGCCGCTGAACGGCGCGGACATTTCATCCATCACCTACTGCCGCACCGGCGCCGCCGTACTCGCGCCGGAACTCGCCGCGCGCTTCGAGCGCCTGTTCGGCCTGCACGTGCACGAGAGCCTGGGCATGACGGAGATGGCCGGCATCTCGACCATCACGCCGCCGGGTGTGGACGGGCCCGCGGGCTGCGTGGGCTTTCGGCTGCCGTACATGCAGATGCGCGTGGTGGCGCTCGACGAGAACGGCAATGCCAGCGACCGCGAGGTGGCGCCGGGCGAAACCGGCATGGTGCTGTTCAAGTCGCCGAACCTGTTCTCGGGCTTCGTGGACCCGGCCGACAATGCCAAGGCCTTCACGGCCGACGGCTGGCTCGCCACCGGCGACCTCGGCTGGATCGACAGCGAAGAGCGGCTCAACCTCACGGGCCGCTCGAAAGACCTGATCATCCGCAGCGGCCACAACATCGACCCCAAGACCATCGAGGACGCGCTGGGTGCGCACCCGGCTGTGCAGCTGTGCGCCGCGGTGGGCGCGCCCGATGCCTATGCGGGCGAACTGCCCGTGATCTTCGCGACCCTGGTGCCGGGTGCATCGGCAACGGAAGAAGAGCTGCTGGCCTTCACCGCCGCGCGCGTCGACGAGGCGCCGGCGCGGCCCAAGTGGGTGTCGGTGATCGGGGCCATGCCGATGACCAACGTGGGCAAGATCTACAAGCCCGAGCTGCGCGCGATGGCCGCGCTGCAGGTGGTGAACGCGGCCGTCGCCGAAGCCTGCGCCGAACTCGGCGTGCCAGAGGCCGCGCTGCCCGTCGTGAAGACTGAAGGCGAGAGCCTCGTACGCGTGCAGATCGACAGCGCCGCGGCAGGCTCGCTCGCCGCGCCGCTGCAGGAACGGCTGCAGAAGGCGCTGGAGCCGCTGCCCTTCAAGACGCGCATCGCGGCGCAATGATCTTTTTCAGAAACCATAGACAGAGACAAGCCATGACCTTCCGCCTTCCGACCCGGCGCGCGCTGCTGCTGTGCGCCACTGCTTCCGTCGCCGCGCTGTGCATGCAGGCACAGGCGCAAAACGCCTACCCGAACAAGCCGATCCGCATGGTCGTGCCCTTCGCCGCGGGTGGCGCCACCGACGTGCTGGCGCGCGTGCTGGGCCAGAAGATGTCGGCCGGCCTGGGCCAGCCCATCATCATCGACAACAAGCCCGGCGCGGCCGGCATCATCGGCACCGACGCGGTCGCCAAGGCCGCGCCCGACGGCTACACCATCGTGCTGGGCCTGAGCAATTCGCTCATGACCAACGAGTTCCTCTACGAGAAGCTGCCCTACGACACGCAGCGCGACCTCACGCTGGTCTACCAGATCGCGATGGCGCCGCTGGTGCTGGTGGTGCACCCCAGCGTGCCGGCGAAGACCGGGCCGGAGCTGCTGAAGTACGTCGTCGCCAACAAGGGCAAGGTGGCCTACGGCTCGTACGGCGTGGGCGCTTATCCGCACCTGGCCGGCGCGCACATGAGCCTGGCGACGCAGTCCGACATGAGCCACGTCGCCTACAAGGGCGAGGCGCCGATGATGCAGGACCTGATCGGCGGCCAGATCCAGATGGCCTACGCGAGTGCGCTGGTGGCCAAGCCGCACATCGATTCCGGAAAGATCCGCGCGCTGGGCGTGACCGGCGAGCGCCGCATGAGCACGCTGCCCAGCGTGCCCACGCTGGCCGAGCAGGGCATGAAGGACGAGGCCTATCGCGTGACCGGCTGGCTCGCCGTCGCCATGCCCGCGAAGACGCCGAAGCCCATCGTGGACCGCATCGCCGAAGAAGTGCGCAAGGCCACGCAGCAGCCCGACGTACGCGAGCGCGTGGCGGCCATGGGCTTCGAGATCAAGGACAGCTCGCCCGAGCTCTTTGCCGCAGCCTGGAAGGCCGAGCGCCCTGTGTGGGAGCGCCTGATCAAGCAGTCGGGCGCGAAGCTCGAGTAACTCATTTCCTCATTTCTTCTTCGTCATTCAAAGGAACAGCCATGAAGGTTCTCGTACCTGTCAAACGGGTCGTCGATTACAACGTCAAGGTGCGCGTGAAGAGCGACGGCACCGGGGTGGACATTGCCAACGTCAAGATGAGCATGAACCCCTTCGACGAGATCGCGGTGGAAGAAGCGGTTCGCCTGAAGGAAAAGGGCGTGGTCACCGAGGTCATCGCCGTGTCCTGCGGTGACGCCAAGTGCCAGGAAACCCTGCGCACCGCCATGGCCATCGGCGCCGACCGCGGCATCCTGGTCGAGACCACCGAAGAGCTGCAGCCCCTGGCCGTGGCCAAGCTGCTCAAGGCGCTGGTCGACAAGGAACAGCCCCAGCTCATCATCCTGGGCAAGCAGGCCATCGACGACGACGCCAATCAAACGGGCCAGATGCTGGCAGCCCTGGCTGATCTTCCCCAGGCCACCTTCGCCTCCAAGGTCGAAGTCGCCGATGGCAAGGCCACCGTGACCCGCGAAGTCGACGGCGGCCTGGAGACTGTTGCTCTCACGCTGCCCGCGGTCATCACCACCGACCTGCGCCTGAACGAGCCGCGCTACGTGACGCTGCCCAACATCATGAAGGCCAAGAAGAAGCAGCTCGACGTCTTCAAGCCCGAGGACCTGGGCGTGGATGTCAAGCCGCGCCTGAAGACCCTGAAGGTCGCTGAGCCCCCGAAGCGCGGCGCCGGCATCAAGGTGCCTGACGTTGCAACGCTGGTGGACAAACTGAAGAACGAAGCGAAGGTGATCTGAACATGACCGCACTTGTTATTGCCGAACACGACCACGCCAGCATCAAGCCGGCCACCCTGAACACCGTGACCGCAGCGCTGGCCTGCGGCGGCGACGTCCACGTGCTGGTGGCCGGAGCCAATGCTGCCGAAGCCGGCAAGGCCGCCGCACAGATCGCCGGAGTCTCCAAAGTCATCGTGGCCGACAGCCCCAGCCTGGCTGAGAACCTCGCAGAAAACGTCGCAGCCCAGGTGCTGGCCATCGCCGGCAACTACAGCCACATCCTGTTCCCCTCGACCGCCAACGGCAAGAACGTCGCGCCGCGCGTGGCCGCCAAGCTCGACGTGGCGCAGATCAGCGACATCACCAAGGTCGACAGCCCCGACACCTTCGAGCGTCCGATCTATGCAGGCAATGCCATCGCCACCGTGCAGAGCGCAGACTCGATCAAGGTCATCACCGTTCGCACGACCGGCTTCGACGCCGCAGCTGCGACCGGTGGCAGCGCAGCGGTCGAAACGGCCGAAGGCGTGGCCGACAGCGGCAAGAGCAGCTTCGTGGGCCGGGAAGTCACGAAGAGCGAACGCCCCGAGCTGACGGCCGCCAAGATCATCGTCTCGGGCGGCCGGGCGCTGGGCAGCGCCGAGAAGTTCACCGAGGTGATGGCACCGCTGGCCGACAAGCTCAACGCGGGCCTGGGCGCCAGCCGCGCAGCCGTCGATGCGGGCTACGCGCCGAACGACTGGCAGGTGGGCCAGACGGGCAAGATCGTGGCGCCGCAGCTGTACATCGCCTGCGGCATCTCGGGTGCGATCCAGCACTTGGCCGGCATGAAGGACTCCAAGGTGATCGTGGCGATCAACAAGGACGAGGAAGCGCCGATCTTCTCGGTGGCCGACTACGGGCTCGTGGCCGACCTGTTCACGGCGGTGCCGGAACTGGTGAAGGCGCTGTAGCCAGCAGCGTGCCCTGTGCACCGCCCCGAAAAAGTCGCCAGCCAACGCCGGCGACGCGCCCTGACAGGCACCGGCGCTCTGGCAGACTTTCCCGACAGGGTGCACCGTCCGCGCCCGCCGAGGAACCTTGTCATGCAACCCACGCCATCCACCGACGCCACGGTGCACACGCTCATCATCGACACCGACCCCGGCGCCGATGACGTGATCGCGCTGCTGTTCGCGATGGCGGCGCCCGAGCGGCTGCGCATCGAGGCGCTGACGACGGTGGCCGGCAACGTGCCGCTGGCCAAGACCTCGCGCAACGCACGGCTGGCCTGCGAATGGGCCGGGCAGCCGGAGATCCCGGTGTACGCGGGCGCCGAGCGGCCCCTGCGGCGCACGCCGATCTACGCGGCCAACATCCACGGCAAGGAGGGCCTCACGGGCGTCGATGTGTACGAGCCCGCCGCGCCGCTGGCCGATGGCCATGCGGTCGACTACCTGGTGCGCACGCTGCGCGCTGCGCCCGAGAAGAGCGTGACGCTCGCGATGCTCGGCCCGCAGACCAACCTTGCACTGGCGCTCGAGCAAGCCCCCGACATCGTGCGCGGCCTGCGCGAACTGGTGCTCATGGCCGGCGCACATTTCAACGGCGGCAACATCACGCCGGTGGCCGAGTTCAACGTGTTCGCCGACCCGCACGCGGCCGAGGCGGTGCTGCTGAAGAGCGGCGTGCCCATCACCATGCTGCCGCTGGACGTGACACACAAGATCCTCACGAGCGACGAACGCATCGCGCGGCTGCGCGGCCTCGGCAACCGGGCCGGCGCGATCGTCGCGGACATCCTCGACGCCTACGCCCCTCAGGAGATGAAGCACTACGACATGCCGGGCGGCCCGGTGCACGACGCCACCGTCACGGCCTACCTGCTGCAGCCTTCGCTCTTCAAGGGCAGGCGCATCCACGTGGAGGTCGACAGCCGCGAGGGCATGGGCTTCGGCCAGACCGTGGCCGACTGGTACGGCAGCCTGCATCGCGCACCCAACGTGAACTGGATCGTCGACGGCGATGCGCAAGGCTTCTTCGATTTGCTGACGGAACACATTGCGCGGCTGCCCTGAGCACTCTCGCGCCGCCTTTCGCCGCTGCTGCCTTCACTGCGCGACCCTCGGGTACGCGCGGTCGTGGCGATGGCTCCGGCTGGCGCTCCCTTCACGGCCGCTTCGCTCGCGGACATCCGCGTGCCCACGCGGATCTACGAGGCGCAGCTGGACCGCTTCCTCGTTCCGCGCTTCCATGCCGAATGGATCGCGCAGAACATGCCGGGCGCCGAACTCCAGCGGATCCCCGACGCCTGGCACTTCGCCTTCATGGACACCCCCTCGAGTGCGATCCCGACGGACGACGGGGACGTTCGGGCCGATCCGCCAGGCTTCGACCGCAAGGCGCTGCTGGCGCGGCTGGGCAGCGAGATTCCGGCGTTCTTCGACAAGGTGTTTGCGGCGAGCCCTGGCACGAAATAGATCGCTTGCACAGGGCCAGCCGCCAATGAAAAAGGGGCCGCGCTCTCGAAGCGCGGCCCCTTTTGCCTGAACCCGGCAGCGGCTTGTCAGTGCTGCAGGATCTTGTTCAGGAAGTCCTTGGTGCGCGGCTGACGGTTCTCCGGGTGGTTGAAGAACTCGTCCTTCGGGCAGTCTTCGAGGATCCTGCCGCCCACGTCGATGAAGATCACGCGGCTCGCAACCTTGCGGGCGAAGGCCATTTCGTGCGTGACCACCATCATGGTCATGCCTTCCTTGGCCAGGCTCACCATCACGTCGAGCACTTCGCCGACCATCTCGGGGTCGAGCGCCGAGGTGGGTTCGTCGAACAGCATCACGATCGGGTCCATCGACAGCGCACGGGCGATCGCCACGCGCTGCTGCTGGCCGCCCGACAGCTGGCCCGGGAACTTGTCCTTGTGCGCCATCAGGCCCACGCGGTCGAGCATCTTCAGGCCACGGGTCTTGGCTTCGTCGGGCGTGCGGCCCAGCACCTTGATCTGCGCGATCGTGAGGTTCTCGGTCACCGACAGGTGCGGGAACAGCTCGAAGTGCTGGAACACCATGCCGACCTTGGAGCGCAGCTTGGGCAGGTTGGTCTTGGGGTCGTGCAGCGGGATGCCGTTGACGGTGATCTCGCCCTTCTGGAAGGGCTCGAGCGCGTTCACGGTCTTGATGAGGGTGGACTTGCCCGAGCCCGAGGGCCCGCACACCACCACCACGTCGCCCTTGGAGATGTTCACGTTGCAGTCGTTGAGCACCTGCACCGGGCCATACCACTTCGATACGTTCTTGATTTCAATCATTTTTTCGGACATTTCTTTCTCTCCGGTTCAGCCACTCGGTCAGCGAATGATGGCGATCTTCTTGTGCAGGCGTTTCACCAGCCAAGAAAGGGCGTAGCACATGACGAAGTAAACGACGGCCGCGAGCAGGTACGCCTCGATCGGACGGCCGAAGTTCTTGCCCGCGGTTTCGAAGCCCTTGAGCATGTCGTAGGCGCCGATGGCGTAGACCAGCGAGGTGTCCTGGAACAGGATGATGGTCTGCGTGAGCAGCACCGGCAGCATGTTGCGGAAGGCCTGCGGCAGCACCACGAGACGCATGTTCTGGCCGTAGGTCATGCCCACCGCCTGGCCCGCGTTCACCTGGCCGCGCGGGATCGACTGGATGCCCGCGCGCATGATCTCGCTGAAGTACGCTGCCTCGAACGCGACGAAGGTGATCACGGCCGAGATTTCGGAGCGGTAGTTGGAACCGACCGAACCGAACAGCGAATAGAACGACGCCGGCACCAGCAGGAAGAACCACAGGATCACCATCACCAGCGGGATGCTTCGCATGCCGTTGACGTACAGCGCCGCGGGCGCATCGAGCCACTTCTTGCCCGACAGACGCATGAGCGCCAGCAGGGTGCCGAAGATCACGCCGCCGATGGTGGCCACTATCGTCAGCATGATGCTGAAATAGAAGCCCTTGACGACGAAGTTGCTGATGACGTCCCAGTTGTAGAACGACAGGTCGAGATTCATCATGTCAGTGTCCTCCGCCGCCGCTGCTGGCCGAGACGATGAAGCCCGGTACGCGGGTCTTCTTCTCGATGAATGCCATGAGCCGGTTGATGACCAGGGCCGACACCACGTAGCACGCCGTCACCGCGAGGTAGACCTCGATGCCGCGCGAGGTTTCTTCCTGCGCCTGCATCGCGAACATGGTGAGCTCGGCGACCGACACGGCGAACGCGACGGACGAGTTCTTGAAGATGTTCATCGTCTCGCTCGTGAGCGGCGGGATGATGATGCGGTAGGCCATCGGCAGGATCACGTAGCGGTAGTACTGCGCGGTGGTGAAGCCCACCGCCATGCCCGCGTAGCGCTGGCCCTTGGGCAGCGCCTGGATGCCCGAGCGCACCTGCTCGGCGATGCGCGCCGAGGTGAAGAAGCCCAGCGCCAGCACCACGAGGATGAAGCTGGGCACGCCCTTCATCACCGGGATCAGCGCCGGGATCACGTGGTACCAGAGGAAGATCTGCACCAGCAGCGGGATGTTGCGGAACAGCTCCACCCACGCATTGCCCAGCCGCACCAGCCACGGGCTGTCAGGCAGCGTGCGGATGATGCCGATCAGCGAGCCCAGCACCAGTGCCACGATCAGCGCCAGCAGCGCGACCGACACCGTCCAGCCCCACGCCGAGAGCATCCATTGCAGGTAGCTCGGATATTCCCCCCCGGGGTCTTGCAGGAACACCTGCCAATCCCAGTTGCCCATTTGTATTTACTCCTTCTTCACCGTCTCTTCGAAAACCAGTCCCTTGAAAAGAAACGCCCACCGCGAAAGGTGGGCGTCATCACGCAGCGACGCGCGCTTATTCCTTGGTGACGTACTCTTCGGCCGGCTTGTCGTTCGGGTTGGCCCAGGCGTTCTTGGTGGCTTCGCCCAGCGGCAGGCCGATGGTCACGCCAGCCGGCGGGATCGGCTTCAGGAACCACTTGTCGTACAGCTTGGCGAGCTCGCCCGACTTGGCCTGCGCCTTGATGCTGTCGTCCACGGCCTTCTTGAAGGCCGGGTCATCCTTGCGGATCATGATGCCGATGGGTTCGACGGCCAGCACGTCCGGCAGGATCTTGTAGTCCTTCGGCGACTTCGACTTGGCGGCCAGGGCAGCCAGGATCGAGCCGTCCATCACGAAGGCGTCGGCACGGCCGGTTTCGAGCAGCAGGAAGCTGTCGGAGTGGTCCTTGCCGTAGACCTCCTTGAAGGTCAGGTTCTCGGCGCGCTTCTGCTTGCGCACGGTCTGCAGCGGCGTGGTGCCGGTGGTGGTGGCAACTGTCTTGTCCTTCAGGTCGGCCAGCGAGTGGATGCCCGAGTTGGCCTTGACGACGATCTTGGTTTCTTCGACGTAGGTGGTCACGCCGAAGGCCACGTCCTTCTGGCGGGTGGCGTTGTTGGTGGTGGAGCCGCACTCGATGTCCACGGTGCCGTTCTGCACCAGGGGAATGCGGTTCTGCGAGGTCACGGGCTGGTACTTGACTTCGAGCTTCTTGCCGACGGCCTTCTCGAGGTCCTTGATGATGTTGGCGCAGACGTCGTAGTGGAAGCCGGTGTATTGGCCGTTGCCCAGCGTGTACGACAGGCCCGAGGATTCACGCACGCCTTCGGTGATGGTGCCCGAAGCCTTGATCTTGGCCAGGGTGTCATTGGCCTGAGCGAAGACGCCGCTGGTGGCGAGCGCCGCGATTGCCAATGCCATTGCTTGTTTTTTCATACAGAAAACTCCTGAGGGTGACTGAAACAGATACAACTAAATTCTAGACATTCACATTTTGCGTGATACCCGGACCAACCCGGTGCATTCACACCCACGCTGCACCGGCCATGCGCATTGCAGCGCCAGCCTGGTGCGATCCTGCCTCCTGGCATTGTCCGACTTTCACTAAGCAGCCTTTGTGCCCGAAGGCTCGGCGGCCGGTGGAACCGGCGCGGCCGACAGGCGCACCGGCTGCGTCAGGTTCTCGGGCACCAGCAGCGCGTCCATCTCGGCGCGCGTCATGATGCCCAGCGACTCGGCCACCACGTCGATCGGCCCGCCCGTGGCGAGCGCGGTCTTGGCAATGAGCGCGGCCTTCTCGTAGCCGATGAGCGGGTTGAGCGCCGTGACCAGCGTGACCGATTCGCGCACCCGCTTGGCGAGGAACTCGCGGTTGGCCTCGATGCCGACGACGCAGTTCTTCTCCAGCGTGTTGCAGGCCCGGCTCAGGTGCTGGATGCTCTTGAACAGGCTCCAGCCCATGATCGGTTCGAAGGCGTTGAGCTGCAGCTGGCCGGCCTCGGACGCCATCGTGACTGTGACGTCGTTGCCGATGACCTCGAAGGCCACCTGGTTCATCACCTCGGGAATCACGGGGTTGACCTTGCCCGGCATGATCGACGAGCCCGCCTGCCGCGCCGGCAGCCGGATCTCGCCGAAGCCGGCCTGCGGGCCGCTGGACAGCAGGCGCAGGTCGTTGCAGGTCTTGCTGAGCTTGGTCGCCACGCGCTTGAGCACGCCCGACAGCTGCACGAAGGCACCCGTGTCCTGCGTGGCCTCGATGAGATTGGCGGCCTGCTTGAGCGGCACGCCGGTCTGCTCTGCGAGGTACTGGCAGGCGAGGTTCGCGTAGCCGTGGGGCGCGTTGATGCCGGTACCGATGGCAGTCGCGCCGAGGTTGATTTCCTCGATGAGGGCGCGCGCCTCGCCCAGGCGGGCCTCGTCTTCCCCGATCATGATCGCGTAGGTCAGGAACTCCTGGCCCAGCGTCATCGGCACGGCATCTTGCAGCTGCGTGCGGCCGATCTTGAGGATGTCCTTGAATTCGAGCGCCTTGGCCTCGAAGCTGCGGCGCAGCGACGCCATCGATTCGAGCAGCCGGTCGATGGCGAACCACAGCGCCAGGCGCACGGCCGTGGGGTACACGTCGTTGGTGCTCTGCGAGGCGTTGACGTGGTCGTTGGGATGCAGCACGTCGTAGCGCGCCTTCTCGTGGCCCAGCTTCTCGAGCGCGAGGTTGCAGATGACCTCGTTGGCGTTCATGTTGGTCGAGGTGCCGGCGCCGCCCTGGATCACGTCGACCACGAACTCGTCGAGCAGCTTGCCGTCGACGATGTCCTCGCAGGCCAGGATGATGGCCGCCGCGCGGTCGCGGTCGATGGCGCCCAAGTCGGCGTTGGCGCGCGTGGCGGCCTTCTTCACGTAGGCCAGTGCACGCACCAGGTCGGGCATGGCCGAGATGCGGGTGCCGGAGATGGGGAAGTTCTCGACCGCGCGGGCCGTGTGCACGCCCCAGTAGGCGACGGCGGGGATCTGCTTGTCGCCGAGGAAGTCGTGTTCAGTCCTGAAATTGGAGCTCATGCTGGTTCCTCGGCTTAAAAAAAAGCACGCGCAAGGCGCGTGCCGGGCTGTGCTGCTTGCAACGGCAAAAAAACTGCCGCGACTGTAGTGGCGCCGGTTCAAGGGCGCCAATGCCGTTTGCGGGGGGTCCTATGCGTGGCATTTATAGATTGTGCGTTGCACAAAATCCGGTCATTGACGCTGGGGCTGCGTGCCGACCAGGTAAGACCATAACGCATCGGCAGTGCGTTTGGGCTGCAAGCCCTCGGAGGTCGAAGCCTTCGCAGCGCGGCCGCCACCGGCCCTGAGCGGGGCCGCCATGCCGGGCCGCTCGCGGTAGGCGCGGATCTCCATCGTCGCCTCCAGGCTGTCGATCTCGGGCGGCAGCGCGCTCACGAGCTTGCGCGCCTTGATCTCCTTGCGCACCGCGCTCTGCGGCAGGAAGGCGATACCGTGCCCTTCGAGCGCCATCACCTTCAGGCCCTCGGCCATGTCGGTTTCGTAGACCCGGTCGAGGTGGATGGCGGTGCCCGATTCCTTCAGCAACTGGTCGACCACGCGCCCCAGGTAGGCGCCCGGCGCATAGCCCAGGTAGGGCAGCGGCTGGCCGGGCCGGCCCGGCAGGCGGTAGCGCGGCGCGCCCTCGGCATCGGCCTTGACCCAGGGGGCGACGGTTTCCTCGCCGAGGCTGACCATCTCGTACTTGTTGGCGTCGAGCTGCAGCGGCTGCGAGGGGTGGTGGTAGGCGATCAGCAGGTCGCAGCTGCCTTCGACCAGCCGCAGCACCGCGTCATGCACATTGAGCGCGATCAGGCGGCTCTTGATGGGCCCGAAATGCTCCCTGAGGCTGGTCACCCACGAGGGAAAGAAGGTGAAGGCCAGCGTGTGCGGCACGGCAATTTCGATCACGTCCTGCCCGGCGGCCGAGTGCCCGCGCAGCATGGCCCGGGTGCTCTGCAGCGACTGCAGCATCTCGATGGCCTGGCTGTAGAGCGTCTGGCCCGCTGGCGTGAGCCGCGTGGGGTACGAACTGCGGTCCACCAGGTCGGTGCCGGCCCAGCCTTCGAGCGCCTGGATGCGGCGGGAGAACGCCGGCTGCGTCACGTGCCTCAATTGGGCCGAGCGGCTGAAGCTGCGCGTTTCCGCAAGGCTGATGAAGTCTTCGAGCCACTTTGTTTCCATACGCGGCGATTATGCGAGCGCCGCGCCATACTGGGCTCCCCCTCTTTTTCCCTCATCCGCCATGTCTTCAGCCGACCTGCTCGACCTCAGCGCCACCGAACTATCCCGCCGCATCGCCGCGCGCGACGTGTCCTGCCGCGAGCTGATGCAGGCCTCGCTGGCCCGCATCGAAGCGCTGAACCCGCGCTTCAACGCCATCGTGTCGCCGCGCGATCCGCAGCAGGTGCTGGCCGAGGCCGGCGAGCGCGACGCCGAGCTGGCGCGCGGCGAGCGCCGCGGCTGGATGCACGGCTTTCCGCTGGCGGTGAAGGACCTGAGCCACGCCGCCGGCCTGCCGACCTCCATGGGCTCGCCGCTGTCGCCGCGCTCCGCCGCGCGGGCCGACAGCCTGCACGTGGCACGCGCCAGGGCGGCCGGCGCCGTGGTCATCGGCAAGACCAACACGCCCGAGTTCGGGCTCGGCTCGCACACCTACAACACCGTGTTCGGCATCACCCGCAACGCCTACGCGCCCGATCGCAGCGCGGGCGGCAGCAGCGGCGGCGCCGCGGTGGCGCTGGCCCTGGGCATGCTGCCCGTGGCGGACGGCAGCGACATGATGGGTTCGCTGCGCAACCCTGCCGCCTTCAACAACGTGATCGGCATGCGCCCCTCGCGCGGACGCGTGCCGGGCAACCCCGAGGAGGAACTGTTCTTCCAGCAGCTGGGCTGCGAAGGCCCGATGGCGCGCACCGTGGAAGACGCCGCGCGGCTGCTGGCCGTGCAGGCGGGCTTCGACGGACGCGTGCCGCTGTCGTCGCCGCACGCCCTGCCCTCGGCCGACGAACTGCAACTCGAAGGCGACGGCAAAGGCCTGCGCATCGGCTGGCTGGGCAGCATCTGGCCCGACCTGCCGCTGGAGCCGGGCATCCGCGAGTTGGGCGAGAAAGCGCACGGCACCTTCCGCGACATCGGCTGCGAGGTCGAACCCTGCACGCTCGACGTGCCGCGCGAGCACAACTGGAGCGCCTGGTTGCGCCTGCGGCAGTTGCTGGTGGGCGGCAAGCTGGGCGCCTACCTGAGCGATCCGAAGCTGTTCGCGCAGCTCAAGCCGGAGGCGCAATGGGAGATCGAGCAGAGCCGTCACCTGGATGCGGCCTCGCTCTACCAGGCCTCGGTGTACCGGTCGAACGTGTATCGCGCGTTCCTGAAGCTGTTCGAACGCTTCGACTTCGTGCTGGCGCCGACCGCGCAGGTGTTTCCGTTCGACGCGGAAATGCACTGGCCGAAGGAAGTCGCTGGCGTGGCGAGCGACACGTACCACCGCTGGATGGAGATCGTCACGCCTTTCACGCTGGCCGGGCTGCCGACCTTGAATGTGCGCGCCGGCTTCGGTGAAGGCGGGCTGCCGATGGGGCTGCAGCTGGCAGGGCCTATCCATGCGGACCTCGATGTGCTGCGGCTTGGGCATGCGTACGACCAGGCATGCGGCTGGGCCGCCCATCGCCCCCCAGTATTGGTTTGACTCTCTCCCCCGCTGGGGGAGGGCTGGGGTGGGGGCAAGCGGCGCCTCCATCGAGCGCCCTGC
>NZ_JBGLYU010000062.1:0-37591 GCF_047304235.1 Variovorax sp. Varisp36 | reverse complement strand
CGCCAGGCCAGCGCATGCAGCACCGCCACATAGTGCCCAGCCATCCGCTCGACCGTCTCACGGTCGAACAACTGCGCAGCGTAGACGAAGCCCAGCGTCAACTTGCCATCGGGCGTCTCGCGCGCTTCGAGCACCAGCTCGAATTGCGCCTCTCCATCGGGCAGTGCGTAGTGCGCCACTTCGAGCCCCGGCAATTGCGCCAGCGCCCGGTAGTCTTCGGCCAGGTGATTGAACATCACCTGGAACAGCGGGCTCTGGCCCAGGCTGCGCTGCGGCTGCAGCACCTCGACCAGTTGCTCGAAAGGCAGGTCCTGGTGCGTCTGCGCGCCCAGCACCGCCTCCCGGGCCTGCGCGACGACCTGCGACAGGCGCATGCGCGCGCCGATCGGGTTGCGCAGCACCAGCGTGTTGACGAAGAAGCCGATGACGCTTTCGGCCTCGACCCTGCTGCGGTTGGCCACCGGCGCGCCGACGCGGATGTCCTCGAGCCCGGTGTAGCGATGCAGCAGCGCCTGGAACCCGGCCAGCAGCACCATGAAGAGCGTCGCGCCTTCGGACGCCGCGGATTGGCGCAGGCCGGCCAGCAGCGCGGCGGGCACATCGACTCTGTGCCGCGCTGCGCTGTAGCCGACCTGCGCGGTGCGAGGACGGTCGGTCGGCAATGCCAGCACAGGGTGCTCGTCGCCGAGCTGCTCGCGCCACCAGGCCAACTGCCGTTCGGCTTCACCAGCGGCCAGCCAGCCGCGCTGCCACACGGCATGGTCCACGTACTGGACGCGCGCGCCGGCACGGCGCTGCGTATCGCCCTGCAGCCGTGCGGCGTAGCCGGCCGCGAGTTCGTCGAGCAGCACCTGCATCGACGCGCTGTCCGAAATGATGTGATGCATCACCACCACGAGCAGGTGCGACGTGTCCGACAGGCGCACCAGCGCCACGCGCAGCAGCGGCCCCTGCGTCAGGTCGAAGGGCGTGGCGTGAAGGCGCCTCGCTTCCCCGGCGGCGCGCGCTTCGCGTTCGCCGGGCGAGAGGTGGCGCAGGTCGACAAGGCTCAACAACGGCTCCCACGACGGACTGATCAGCTGTTCGGCTGAGCCGTCCGCGCCGGCGAGGAACACCGTGCGCAGCGACTCGTGGCGCGCGGCGATGTCTTCGAATGCGGCGTGCATCGCTGCGGCGTCCAGCGCGCCCGACAGGCGAAGCGCACCGCTCATGTGATACGCGGTGCTTTGCGGCGAGAGCCTCCACAGGAACCACTGGCGTTCCTGCGCATGCGACAGCGGCAATGGCTGCAGCCGGCGCTCGGCGGACAGCGGTTCGATGGCCGCGCCGGGCGCAGCAGAGACCGGGTTCGCATTGCGGCTGCGCACTGCATCCGCACAGGCGTTCAGCCGGGGCTGTTCGAACAGGTCGCGAATGCCGAACTCGATGTTCCAGCGCCGCGCGATGCGCGCGGCCGCCTGCACCGCCGCGAGCGAATTGCCGCCCGAAGTGAAGAAGTGAGCGTCGTGCGCCAGCGTGCGCCCTTCGGGCCACCCGAGCACTTCGCGCCAGATGGCCGCCACCGCCTGCGCGACATCGTCGAGCACCGGTGCCTCGGCCGGCACCGGCGCACCGCTGCCGCCGAGCGTGAAGGCCCCATGCTCGTGGATCGCGTAGGCATCGAGGCTGCGCGCCGCGAGCCCCGCGCGGCACGCCTGGCGCTGGAGCTTGCCGCTGGAGGTCTTGGGCAGCGCGCCGGGGTTCAGCAGCACCACGGCGGCCGGCGCTTCGCCGAACACCTCGCTCACGGCGGCGCCGAGCACCTCGACGAGCACATCTGGCGCCACCAGCTTCTGCATGCTGCGCGACACCTCGGCCGCCACGCCGATGCCCTCGCCTTGCGGCCCCGCCACCGCGAACGCGGCGACGCGGCCCTTGCGCACGGCCTCGACCTCGGCTTCGATGGTGCGCTCGATGTCCTGCGGGTAGATGTTGTGGCCGCGGACGATGATCAAGTCCTTGATGCGGCCCGTGACGTAGAGCTGCCCCTCGTGCTGGAAGCCGAGGTCGCCGGTGCGCAGCCAGCGCCGGCCTTCATGCTCGGCGAAGGTCTCGCGGGTTTCGGCGGGCTTGCCCCAGTAGCCGGCGCAGATGCTCGCTCCGCTGGCCCAGATCTCGCCGACGCGGCCCGTGCCGAGCGCGGCCAGCGAGGCGGTGTCGGTGATGCGCACCTGGTGGCCTTCAGGCGCGGCGCCGCAGCCGACCAGCAGGGTGCCTTCCGCGCTCTCGACGCCCTCGCCTCTTGCGAGCGCGCTGCTTGAGAAGCTGCGCGCGACCAATCCACCGCCGCGTTGTCCACCAGTGACGAACAGGGTCGCCTCGGCCAGGCCGTAGCAGGGGTATGCCGCGCGGGGGTTGAAGCCCACGGGCGCGAACCGCTCGATGAATTCGGCTTCGGTGTCGGCGCGCACGGGCTCGGCGCCGGTGTAGGCCACGCGCCAGCTCGACAGGTCGAGGCCCGCGAGCCGCGATCCCTTCACGCGGTCGAGGCACAGGCGGTAGGCGAAGTCGGGGCCGCCGCTCAGCGTGGCGCGGTGGCGCGAGATGAGTTCGAGCCAGCGCACCGGGCTTTCGAGGAAATAGCGCGGCGAGGTCAGCACGAGCGGAATGCCGCTGTAGAGCGGCTGCATGAGGCCGCCGATCAGGCCCATGTCGTGATACAGCGGCGCCCACGACACGAACTTGTCGTCCGGCCCGATGCCCATGCCCTCGCGGATGGCGCGCTCGTTGGCCATGAGGTTGCCGTGCGTCACGATCACGCCCTTGGGCGCGGAGGTCGAGCCCGAGGTGTATTGCAGGAATGCGGGGTCGTCCTGCGCCGGCGAGAACGGGGTCCATGCGTCGGCGAGATCGTTGTCCACCGCGTCCACGGCGATCGTCGACGCCTGCGCGAACGACTCTGCGGCACGCCCCATTGCAGCCTGCATCGCCGACGAGGTGAGGATGCAGCGGGCCTGCGAATCGTCCGCAATGCCCGCGAGGCGCGCGAGATGCTGGGGCCGCATGGATTCAGGCGGAAACACGGGCACGGCGATCACACCGGCATAGAAGCACGCCAGCATGCTCACGGCGTAGTGGTCGTCGTTGTCCAGCATGACGAGGGCGCGGTCGCCTTTCGCAAACTGCTGTTGCAGGCGCACCGCCAGCGCACGCACGCGCGTCTCGAAGACTGCGTAGCTGAAGGGCTTCTCGAAGCAGGCGCCGTTCGCTTCTCCGGCCACCGTGAGCCAGACGTCGTCGGGCCGCGCCCGCGCCAATGCCCGCAGGTGTTCCACGAAGTTCGCGGATTCGGGGTGCCCCTGGTTCGGTGCCACCGCGGTTGTCGTTGTGCGTGCCATCTCGCTCACTCCAGATAGTCGGAAAGGGCGCAGCCGGCGTCGGGCCGGCTGCGTTCGGGCAAGGCGTCATGCAACTGCATGGGGTGCATGCCGTCCTCCGGCCATGGCCTGGCCCACGCGCCGCGTCAATGCATCGAGGAAGGCGGCCTCGCGCTGGCGGATGAAGAAATGGCCGCCGTCGAACCAGTCGAGCGTGAACGCGTCGCCGGCATGCGCCGACCACGCCTCCATGCGCAGGGCGTCGATGTCGTCCCGGCGGCCCGCAAAGACATGCAGGGGCATCGGCAGCGGCGCATCCGCCGCGTACGCGAAGCTCCGGCAGACGCGGTAGTCCGCGCCCAGCGTGTCGAGGGTGATGCGCATCAGCTCGGCGCTGGCGAACACCTCTTCGGGAGTGCCGCCCTGCTTGCGCAGCTCGGCGGTCAGCGCGGCGTCGTCGTGCGCGCCGGGCAAGCGGCCGGGATCGCGCTGCGACGGCGCCGAACTGCCCGATGCGAGCAAGGCCCGCGGCAACGGCCGGCCCAGCGCGCGAAGCCGCTGCGCAACGCCGTAGGCCAGCAACGCACCCATGCTGTGGCCGAAGAGCATGAAGCTGCCCTGCATCGCATCGGCCCGTTCGGCGCAGATGCGCGCGACCTGGGCGTCGAAGCTTTCGACGAAGCACTCGCCCATGCGCATGCCTCGGCCCGGCAGCTCGACGGGCACGATCTCGATCCAGCGCGGCAGCAGGGGCCGCCAGCGCAGGTACATCATTGCGCTGGCGCCCGCGCACGGCAGGCACAGCAGCGACACCCTCGCCGGCACAGCCATCAGAGCGCGGAAGGCGCATCCTCTTGCGCCGCCATCCAGTCGCGCAGCGACTTCGGACGCATGTCGGTCCAGTTCTTCTCGACGTAGTCGAGCGCCGTCTTCTTGTCGCCCTTGACGCCGTCGACGGCCATCCAGCCGCTGGGCACGGCCTTCCAATGCGGCCAGATGGAGTATTGGTCTTCGTGGTTGACCAGGACGATGAAGGTTTCGTCTTCGCGGTCGAAGCAGCTGGTAGACATGGTGCGTCCTTGTGCGGTTATCGGGGAAGCGGCAGGAAAGCGGGCGGGCAACCCGACCGGCGGGCGGTCGATTGCTGCGCTTCTGATCAACATGACGGTTCGGGAGCGAATCTGTTCACTCCCCCGGGGTGTCGTACGCGTCAATCGTTGATCAGGTGGCGCATGGCGCCGACGGCTTCGTCGGCCTCGGCGATGAGCCGGTTCACGAGCCCGAGCGCGCAGCCCAGCTGCACCGCGATGCCGCGCTGCGTGAGGCCTTCGAGGCGGTAGAGCTGGAACGCCGCGCGCGTTCTCGCGGGAAGCCGCGACAGCGCCTGCTCGATCAGGCCGACGACCTGGCGGTCACGCATCAGGCAGTCCGGCGAAGACGGCCCGGGCACGTCCAATGTCTCGACATCGATGTCGAAGGTGCGGTAGGTGGCTTCGAGCGACTGGCGGCGGCAATGGTCGAGCGCCAGGTTGCGTACCACCTGGCAGCAGTAGCCCATGGGCTTGTCGATCTTGCGGCAGGCGCCGTCGGCGATGCGGAGGTAGGCATCCTGCACCACGTCGTCCGCGAGGTCGGTGGTGCGCACGATCCTGCGGGCAACGTGCCAGAGCTGGGCCCGGTTGGCGACGAAGACATCTCCCAACGATGACTCGGGCGAAGACATGGGCTGCATATTTAAATAAGAATCATTACTATTTATGGAAGGAGCGACACCCAAGATTTGCGATGTGCCCTCACTTCCATAGACGTTTGGGCGCACCAAACAGAGACATCTAAAATCCCGCCCCTTTGCTCGCTTTTCCCGCCGCGTCCCCCTGCCCATGAACATCGTCGTCAACGAAGACCTCAAAGCCTATATCGACCCCCTGACGCCGGAGGAACACGAAGCCCTCGAACGCAGCATCCTCGCCGAGGGCTGCCGCGACGCGCTAGTGCTGTGGGGCGATGTGCTGGTGGATGGCCACAACCGCTACGGCATCTGCCAGAAGCACGGGCTGCCCTTCCAGACGGTGCAGAACACGCGCTTCAAGAGCATCGACGACGTGCACCTCTGGATGATCGACCAGCACCTGGGCAGGCGCAGCATCTCCGACTTCCTGCGCGGCGTGCTCGCGCTGCGCAAGAAGGACATCGTCGATCAGCAGCGCACCCGCGCGGTGGCGCAGCCGGCTTCGCCGCCGGACGCCACGCACGATCCGTCCGACCCGCCGTTCGACGTCGATCCGTCCGCCGACGGCGCTCCCATGCCCCCACCCGCCCCGCTGAACAGCCGCGAAGCCATCGCCCGCGCCGCGCGGCTGAGCAGCAGCCAGGTGGGCATGATCGAGAAGATCCAGAAGCAGGCCGCGCCGGAACTGGTGGCGGCCGTGAAGTCGGGCGTGATCTCGATCAACACCGCGGCCGCGGTCGCCACGCTGCCGGCCGAGGAGCAGATCTCGGCCGCGAACGCCGGCAAGGACGAGCTCAAGCAGGCCGCCAAGCGCGTGCGCGAGTCGAAGAAGAAGCCGCGAGAAGAGTCCGCCGAAGCGGATACGCACGACGCGCCTGACACGGTACAGGCGCTGCAGCAGCGCGTGGCCGAACTCACGGCCGAGAACGAAACCCTGCGCCGGCAGGTGGCCGAACTGCGGGCGCAGCTCGGCCATTGAGCGCATCGGCCTGCAGAGGCCGGCCGACGCGTTTTCCTACAGCTGGATCTCGCTGATCTTCGCGCCCGACAGCGAGACGCCGGCTTCCAACCCGACGTTCGTCATCACGAAGCCCACCACGGGCTGGCGCAGCGTGTTCGTGTCGATGCTGCCGTTGGCCCCGATGGTCGCGAGCGCCACCGTAGCGTCGGCACCTGCCGTCCAGCCCTTGCTGCTGCGGAACTTGTCCAGCGCCGCCTGCGTGGTGAACACGTAGATCACCGCCTTCGACTGCGCACCTGCCTGGAAGCCCACCGATCCGGCGGTGGTGCTGTAGTAGGACTGCGTGCGACCGTTCACGCGCAACGCGCCTCGGCCATACTCGGCGCCCACGCCCATGCTGGCACCCACCACGGCGGGAAACACCAGCACCCCGCTCGACCTGGCGACCAGATCGCGCGAGCCCTTCACGGAGTCATACAGCTTGGACAGCGAGGCATCGACCTGGGCGTCGATGGAAGTGCGCGAAGACGCGCTGCTGGCCTGATCCTGCGGCCGCGTGGTGGTGCACCCGACAAAAGCCAGGCTGCACGCCGCCACGGCGGACGAAAGCGCCAGCGTGCGGAGATTCATGGTTTTCATGGCGGATTCCTTTGCAAAAAAACATGGATCGGCAAACAAAGCTCTGCCGTCGGCGGCAGACAAGTTCCATGCTAAATCCGCCAAAGAGGGGCAAATCCGGCTTGCGACATCGGCCTACGCGAAGTCACGGTGTCGGCGAACGGTGCCCCCCTTCTCGCCAGCGTCCGCTCAGGGCAGAACAGTGATGCGGCCGGTTGCCGGCGGCGCCAGCGGACTGTTCGCCTTGATGTAGGCCTCCAGGGCGTCCACGTCCTGGTCGCCGCCGAGCGCGTCGGTGCCCTGGTTGAAGACGGTGAAGTTGTCGCCGCCGGTGGCCAGGAAGCTGTTCATCGTCACGCGGTAGGTGGTGGCGTCGGCCATCGCGGTGCCGTTGAGCGCCATGTTGCCGATGCGCGAACCGGCAGGCGCCGAGAGGCTGTAGCTGTAGCTCAGGCTGGCCGACGGCAGCAGCACCTTGGGCGAGGCCACCGTGTTGGAACCGCTATTGAACTGCTGCTCCAGCACCGCCTTGATCTGCGCGCCGGTCATGGTCTTCACCACCAGGCTGTTGCCGAATGGCTGCACCGCGAAGATCTGGCCGTAGGTCACGCTGCCGTCGCCGGCTGGTGCGAGGTCGGCGCGCACGCCGCCCGGGTTCATGAAGGCGATCTGCGCGGCGCCCTTGCCGGCCGGGCTCGTGGCTGCGAGCTGCGCGTCGGCGATCAGGTTGCCCAGCACGCTTTCCCTCGACGCGGTCTGCGTGCGCGTGGCCGTCGCGGTGAGCGATCCCACCACGCGCTGCACCAGCGGCCCCGCGATGGCGAGGTACTGGCCGATGAGCGCGGCCACTTCCTGGTTCTTGCCGAAGGCGGGGTACTGGTCGGTCAGCGCGACGGTAGTGGCGCCGCTGGTGTAGGACTCGCCCTGCACGATCACGTTGTCAGCCGCCTTGGCCGTGACCTTGCGGGTGCGGGTGTCGATGGTGATGTTGATGTCCGTCAGCAGCGTGCCGTACTGGCCGGCGCTGGTCAGCAGGAAGGGCTTGGCCGGGTTGGTCTTGCCGTAGTCGCACACGTACGAGCGGTGCGTGTGGCCCGAGATCACGACGTCCACCGCGGTGTCGAGCTTGTTCAGGATCGGCAGGATGTCGCCGCTCAGGCCGGCGCAGCTCTTGTCGTTGTAGCCCACGGTGGTGGTGCCGCCCTCGTGGACCACGACGACGACGGCATCCGCGCCCTGCGCCTTCAGCTGCGGGATCAGCGCGTTGGCGGTGTCAGCCTCGTCCTTGAAGCTCAGGCCAGCGACGCCGGCGGGCGTGACGATGTTCGGCGTGCCCTTCAGCGTCATGCCGATGAATGCCACCTTCACCGTGGCACCGTCCTTCGTGAAGGTCTTCATGCCGGTGGCGGGGAACAACGTGTTGCCGTCGCCCTTCACGGTGTTGGCCGCGAGGAAGCCGAAGTTGGCGCCCGGGAAATTCTTGTTCACGCGGCAGGGTTCGAGCGCGGTGTTCTTCGCGCAGCCACCGTTCTTCATGCGCAGCAGTTCGGTCTGGCCCTTGTCGAACTCGTGGTTGCCGACCGCGTTGAAATCGATCTTCATCGCGTTCACGGCCTCGATGGTCGACTCGTCGAGGAACAGCGCCGACACCAGCGGCGAGGCGCCGATCATGTCGCCGGCCGACACCACCGCGTTGTTCGGATTCTTCTCCTTGAGCGAAGCGATGGCCGAGGCCAGGTAAGCCGCGCCGCCGGCCGGCACCGGCACCGTGCCGCCGCCCTTGGCGGGCGCGTTGATCGACAGCTTCGGCGGTTCGAGGTTGCCGTGCAGGTCGTTAAAGGCAATGAGCTTCACGTCCACGGTGCCGGGCACGGCAGGTGCGGGCGCCGGTGCCGGCGCAGGCGGATTGCTGGCCGCGGGTGGCGGCACGAAAGGAACGAAATTGTTCGAACTGCCGCTGCCTCCGCAGGAGGCCAGGGTGGCGGCCACCACGCCCGCGACGGCAAGGTGCTTCAACGATGGATGCATGGACCTCTCCTCTGTTTTGGAATGCAGCCGATGCTGGAGACGGCACATGACGAGACCGTGAAGGCCCCTCGGCTGCGCAAGGGGATCGGCCGCTCAGGGCAACGGCACGAGGCGCACCGCGACCCCGGGGCCGAAGGCGGCCTGCAGCAGCGCCCTCGCCTGCACGCTGCGCTCGTCGGTCAGCGACTGCACTGCGAGCCAGCCTCCGGTCGGCCCGCGCTGCAGGTGCCAGCCCTCCTGCCCGAGGCTGATGAGCCGCGCGAGCGACGCTGCGTCGGCCACGGGCAGCGCCGTGGGCGTGATGTCGAGCCAGTCGGTCACCTGGTCGCTCTCGCCGCCCAGGCGCGCGGCCGCGCCCTCGGCAAGCGTTTGCTGCGTGGCGGCGTCCTGCACCGCGCCTTGCAGCACGATGCCGCCGCCATGCCAGCGGATTTCCAGCGACGGGGGAGCTGCATCAGCCATGCGGACCTGAGCGTTGCTGCCGGCAGTCGGGTGCCACGCGACGGCGGCCGCCAGGATCGCGAGACAGGCGATCGACGCCGCAAGAATTCTGCCGAGGGGATTCGTCATTTCGAGGCGCGAGCGTGCCACGCCACGCGTGACGCCGGTGTGACGGCCGCCCCGCCTACACGCATCGCGGCGCCGCGATGACCCCGAGCCGAGCCGGATCCGATACGCTCGAGGTCCGCCTCCCGCATTCCCCAAACATCCCGAGGAACGAACCCATGGCAGCGAACGCGAAAGTCACAGGAAATGTCGAATACCGGGCCGGCGACGGCCCCCTGATCCTCATTCCCCAAGGACCGATCGAGGTCGAGCTGGCACCCGACAGCGCGGTCATCAGTTGGGGCGATGCCGGCAACATTCAGACGACGGCCATTCCGCTTGCCGAATACCAGCGCTACCTGAGCGAGGGCGTGATCCAGACCGACTGAAGCGATGCGCATGCGCACCGCCCATGAAAAACGGCCCCGAGGGGCCGTTCTTCATTGTTCTGCATCCGCAGCGCAAGGCTGCGGTGCATCACAGCCGGTTCTTACTTCTTCTTCGCAGCGACGGCCTTCTTGGCGGGTGCGGCGGCCTTCTTCGCTGCGGGCTTCGCGGCCACGGCCTTGTCGGCCTTGCGCTTTGCAGCCTTCGGGTCCACGGCGGCCTTGAAGGCGGCGCCCGGCACGAACTTCGGCACCTTCTGTGCGGCGATCTTGATCTTGGTGCCGGCGCTGGGGTTGAAGCCCGAGCGTGCGGCGCGCGCCACTTGCTTGAAAGTGCCGAAGCCGACGATCTGGACGGGGTCACCCTTCTTCACTGCGGCGACGATCGAGCCCGTGACGGTCTCGAGGATGCGCGCGGCTTCTGCCTTGCTGACGTTGTGGGCGGTGACGATTTTTTCGACGAGTTCGATGCGGTTCAACTGAGTTTCCTGATAGGTTTGATTTCGCCATGTTGCCTATGGCGGCGCAGCACGAATACAAGCTGCAAGCGGGGCGGAGTTTATTCGACTGCGAGAGGCCGGATGTAACGCGGTCGCTTCAGGCCTTGGTGGATCAGCCTTCGATCAGGCCTTCGGCCAGTATCGCGGCGCGAACGGCGGGGCGTTTCGCGGTCGATTCCATGTAGCGGACGATTGCCGGCCAGGGGGAAAAGTCGAGGCCCGGGTGTCCGCTACCAGCACCGCACCGTCGTCGAGTTCGAGCGCGGGCACCTTGCCCATCGGATTGATCGGCAGATAGCTCTGGCCGGTGGTGGGAAGCGTTTTGGTCTCGAAGTCGACGCGGACCATCTCCGCGCTCAGGCCGGCCTCGCGCAGCACGATGTGCGGGGCAAACCCGGGACATGGTTTGATGTCGTTCATTCCATTGCTGAAATGCGCATCAAGCACTCCCCGATGAGCGCATGCAATGCGCTGGCATTTCGGCTCCCAATCAACTGGTGCACTTTGGCTTGGGCCATGCTCCAGTGAGGCATGCCCTCGGCACACTTGTCGCGGCCCGCAGCGGTGATACGCACGCTCCGAGTGCGCCCGTCAGTACCCGGTCCAAGATCCACCCAACCTGTCGAGATGAGGGGCTTGAGAGTGCGTGTCAGCGTTGATGGAGAGAGCGACATCGTCTCGGCCAGATCGCAGGGGCGCACCGGCCCGTGTGCCAGGACTTCCGTCAACAGCCGGTACTGCGTGATTCTGAGACCGACCTTGCCGAGTTCCGCGTCATAGTGCTGCCTGATCAGGCGGGCGAGCTGATGCGCCTTGGTGTCGGTGCAGGCTGACCGCTGAAGGCCCGCGGCAGCCACCACGCTTACCTGCGGTGCAGAAAGCGTTTGCATCAGCGCAATTGCAGGAGTGGCGCGCCGAGACAACATCGGTGTCGGCTGTCAGGATGCTTTGGACGGCTTTGCGGGGATCTCGTCCAATGTGTGCGTCTGGTCAATGAAGCGGCGGCTGGAGGCCAGGATTTCCTTGCGGGTGCGCTCCGATTCGACCGCACGCGACAGCACCAGTGCGCCGACGCACTGGGCAATCAGCGCCCATGCCGCATCCGGGTCGCCGATGCGCGAGCTCCAACTCTTCTGCAGGCGCTTCAATCCGTCTTCGACCGCAGCACGCACCTCGGGCCCCGCCCTTGCGATCTCCGGCCCGAGGGCCGGCAGAACGCACCCGGTTTCAGGGTGCAGCGCGTGGTACGAACTCAGGTAGCTGCGCAACCGCTTGGCGACATGATCGGGTGGAGAGTCTCGGTCTCCGGCCAGCATGTCGGTGCTGTTGGAGATCTCGTGTTCGAGGAGCTCGGCGAACAGCGCCTCCTTGGACGGGAAATGCCCGTAGAAGGCACCGCCGGTCAGGCCGATGCTCGCCATCAATTCATCGACGCCAGTGGTTCCGAAGCCGCCCTTCTTCGCGATGGCGCGGGCATTCGCGAGCAGTTTCTTGCGGGTTTCCTCTTTGTGATTTGCCGGATAGCGCATGAATAGGCCTCTACAGATCGTGGAGCATCCATCATAGCATTTCGCCCGTTTGTTAAACGATCGTAATTTTACCAGTTCATCGACCTTCCGGGCGAGGGTTTCTCCCTGCTGCAAACCCACTCCAGCGTGTTGACGCTGCCCGTGCTGCAAATCTATAGTTCACCATCGTTTATCAAACGATCGTTATTTAAAGTCAAGCGGGTCATCCGATGACCCAACTGACCCAGTTGATGGCGCAAGGCAAACCGCAGGGTTGTGGCGAGCCGCTACGCCAACCTTTTTAACGCCCCCCTGGAGTCTGAACCATGAGAGAAGCTGTCATCGTTTCTACCGCGCGCACGGGCATCGGCCGCGCGTTTCGCGGCGCGTTGAACAACATCAAGTCGCCCACGCTGATGGGCCATGCGATCCAGCACGCCGTGCAGCGGGCGGGCGTCAATCCCGGCGAGGTGGAGGATGTGGTCATCGGCAGCGCGATGGCCGCCGGCACCGCGGGCATGAACATCGGACGCCTTGCGGCGCTCGCGGCAGGACTGCCGCAGTCGGTGCCGGGCCAGACCATGGACCGGCAATGCGCCTCGGGCCTGATGGCCATCGCGACGGCGGCCAAGCAGATCATCGTCGACGGCATGGACGTGACCGTGGGCGGGGGGCAGGAAAACATCTCCGCCGTGCAGAACCCGTTCGTCAAGTGGGTGGGTGAAGAGGCCGACCCGCTGCTCATCGCGCGCGTGCAGCACGCCTACATCCCGATGCTGAACACGGCCGAGATCGTGGCGAAGAAGTACGGCATTTCACGGGAGGCGCAGGACGAATATTCCGCGGAAGCCCAACGCCGCACCGCGCTGGCCCAGGAGCGCCGCCTGTTCGACGACGAGATCGTGCCGATCACGGCCAGCATGGCGGTGGCCGACAGGCAGACAGGCGCGATCAGCTACCGCGACGTCACGCTGGACCGCGATGAAGGCAACCGCCCCGACACCACGCTAGAAGGCCTCTCCAAGCTCAAGCCGGTCATCGAAGGCGGTGTCATCACCGCGGGAAACTCGAGCCAGCTTTCGGATGGCGCATCGGCCTGCGTGCTGGTGGAGCGCGCGGTCGCCGAGCGCCGCGGGCTCAAGGCGCTGGGCACGTACCGCGGCATCGCGGTGGCCGGGCTCGCGCCGGAAGAAATGGGCATCGGCCCGGTCCTGGCCGTGCCCAAGCTGCTGAAGACCCACGGGCTCAAGGTGAGCGACATCGGCCTCTGGGAACTGAACGAGGCCTTTGCCTGCCAGGTGCTGTACTCGCGCGACCGCCTGGGCATCGATCCGGAAAAGCTGAACGTCAACGGCGGCGGCATCACGATCGGCCACCCCTACGGCATGACCGGCTCGCGGCTGGTGGGACATGCGCTGATCGAAGGCAAGCGGCGCGGCGCACGCTTCGTCGTCGTGACGATGTGCATCGGCGGCGGCATGGGCGCCGCGGGCCTGTTCGAAGTGGCTTGAGACAAGGAAGATCACGATGACTTATCAGGCTCCCATGCGGGACATTCAATTCGTGCTCCACGAGGTGCTCCAGGTGCCCGCCCTGCTGGAGGCCTGCGGCCAGCCGGAGTTCGACGCCGAAACCATCGACCAGGTGCTCGCCGCGGCCGGCCAGTTCGCATCCGAGGTGATCGCACCGCTCAACGGGCCCGGCGACGAGCACGGGTGCAGCATGCCCTCGCCCGGCGTGGTGCAGACCCCGCCCGGCTTCAAGAAAGCGTACGACGAGTTCACCAAGAACGGCTGGGCTGGCCTGGCGTGCAGCCCCGAGTTCGGCGGCCAGGGCTTTCCTTCGGTCGTGGCCAATGCGGTCTATGAAGTCTTCGGCGGCGCCAACATGGCGTGGTCGTCCTACCCTGGCATGTCGCACGCCACCTACGTGAACGTGGCGGCCAACGGCTCCGAGGAGCAGAAGGCGCTTTACCTGCCGAAGATCGCCTCGGGCGAGTGGGCCGGAACCATGTGCCTGACCGAGCCCAATGCGGGCACCGACCTGGGCCTGATGCGCACGCGCGCCGTGCCGCAGCCCGATGGCAGCTACAGCATCACCGGCAGCAAGATCTTCATCTCGGGCGGCGAGCAGGACCTGACCGAGAACATCATGCACCTGGTGCTCGCGCGCATGCCGGACGCGCCGCCCGGCGTGAAGGGCATCTCTTTGTTCATCGTTCCCAAGTTCCTGCCCGATGCAAGCGGCATGGCCGGCGCGCGCAATGCGGTGGTCTGCGGCTCCATCGAGCACAAGCTGGGCATCCACGGCAACTCGACCTGCACCATCAACTTCGACGGTGCCACTGGCTGGCTGCTGGGTGCGCCCAACAAGGGGCTGGCGGGGATGTTCGTACAGATGAACCACATGCGCGTGCTGGTGGGCATGATCGCCATCGGCCTGATGGAAGCGGCCTACCAGAAGGCCCTGGCCTATGCGAAGGAGCGCCTGCAGGGCCGCGCCAGCGGGGCAAGGTCGTCCAGCGAAGTGGCCGACCCGATCATCGGGCATGCCGATGTGCGCCGCATGCTGCTCACGCAGAAGGCGAACATCGAGGGCGCGCGCGCTCTGGCGCTGTGGGCGGCGCAGCTCAGCGATCTGCAGCGCCTTCATCCCGATGCGGCCAAGCGCAGCGAGACCGCCGAACTGCTGGGCCTTTTGACCCCGCTCGTGAAGGCACTGTCGAGCGACCTCGCGGTGGAATGCACGCTGCTCGCGATGCAGGTGTTCGGCGGACACGGCTACATCCGCGAGAATGGTGTGGAGCAGCACCTGCGCGACGTGCGCATCGTGGGCCTCTACGAGGGCACGAACGGCGTGCAGGCCATGGACCTGCTCGGGCGCAAGGTGCTGGCCGACCAGGGCCGGCAGATGGGCGTCTTCCTGGACATGGCCGGCGCATTTGCCGAGGCGTGCAGCCCGCGCGAGGCGATGCGCGAGTTCGCGCAGCCGCTCGCCGGGCTGGTCGCCGACATCAGGCAGCTCACCCGCGAACTGGTGGACACTTCGGCGCAAGACCCGCATGCCGCAGGCGCGGCTGCTGCGCCCTATCTGCGCCTGGTTGGGCACCTGGCGCTTGCCTGGAGCTGGGCGCGCATGGCCGAGGTGGCGCTCAGGAACGCCGATTCCACCGACCCGATCTATGCGTCGAAGATTGCCACGGCCCGCTTCTACTTCCAGCGGCTGCTGCCGCAGACGGCAGCGCTGTGCGGCGAGATCCGGGCGGGCTCGTCCGCATTGATGGAACCGGCCGTCGATCTTTTCTGAACCCCGGGCATGTACCACCTGAGCCGCTTCGCGGCCGCCACGCCCGGCAAGCTGGCGGTGCACTTTCTCGAATCGGGCGAGGCATTCAGCTTCCAGCAACTGGAACGCGAGGCGAACCGGGCGGCCAACGCGTTGCTGTCGCTCGGCCTGAAACGCAACGACTGCATCGTGCTGTGCATCGAGAACGCGCCGGCGTTGCTCTTTCTTGCGCTCGGCGCGCAGCGCATCGGGCTGTACTACGTGCTCGCCTCGACGCGGCTGTCGGCCGCGGACTTCGAGTACATCGTGAAAGACTCGGGAGCATCGGTCGCCATCGTGTCCTTGGCCTGCATGAGCGCCGAAACGGCTTCGTCGCTGGACCTCGGCAGCGCACGGCGCGTCGGCATCGGCTTTGCGGATACGGCCATGGAACGCTGGGAGACGCACTTTCTCGCTGCGCCGGACGGCCTGCCGCCCACGCCCGCGCCAGGCCGCGAGATGCTGTATTCATCGGGCACGACCGGCCGGCCCAAGGGCGTGCGCAAGCCGCCCTTCGAAGGCGCCTTCGATGCGGTGGACAACCGCAACGCCGCGGTGGCGCGCTCGTTCGCGCTCGACGCCTCTTCGGTCTACCTGTCGACATCGCCGCTGTATCACAGCGCACCGAACCGGTTCCTGTCGGCGGCCATCCATGCAGGCGCCACCAGCATCGTGATGGCGAAGTTCGATGCCGAACGTTCACTCGCCGCCATCGCGCATTTCGGATGCACCCATTCGCTCTGGGTGCCGACCATGTTCCACCGCCTGCTGCGCCTGGAAGCGGAGGTACGCAGCCGCTACAGCACGGCCTCCATGGTCCACGCGGTCCACGGCGCGGCGCCCTGCCCGGTGCACGTCAAGCAGGCGATGATCGACTGGTGGGGCCCGGTCCTGCATGAGTACTACTCGGGCACCGAAGGCATCGGCGCCACCGCCATCAGCTCCCGCGAATGGCTCCGGCACAAGGGCTCGGTCGGGCGCGCGACCGACGGCATCCTGCACATTCTGGACGATGCCGGCCGTGAGCTGCCGCCGGGTGAGACCGGGCAGATCTACTTCGAAAGCAATGCCCAGTTCGAGTATTGGAACGATCCCGCCAAGACCCGCGCAGCGACGAGTCCGCAGGGCTGGCGATCCTTCGGCGACATCGGTCACCTCGATCGCGAAGGCTACCTCTACCTGACGGATCGCAAGGACTTCGTCATCATCTCCGGCGGGGTCAACATCTACCCGCAAGAGATCGAGGACGTTCTGCTGCAGGATCCCCGTGTTGCCGATGCCGCGGTCTTCGGCGTGCCGAACGACGAGTACGGCGAAGAGATCAAGGCCATCATCCAGCCGGCGCATCCGGATTTCACGGGCCCGGCCGTCGCCGAGGCGCTGAAGGCACGCTGCCGCGAGTTGCTCGGTCCGCTCAAGGTGCCGAGAAGCATCGATTTCGAGTCCGACTTTCCCCGGCACGCGACCGGCAAGCTTTACAAGAAGTTGCTGCGCGATCGCTACCTGGCCTAGAGGGTGCAAGTCGCCGGCCCGCTCCGCAGCGAGCCGGCGGATGCCCAAGGCTAGGCCAGCGCAGGCTCAAGGAACCCGGCGAGCCGCTGCACGATCAGCTGCTCGGCCTCTTCCATGATGCGATCGATCAGCTCCTGCACCGTCGGAATGTCGCGGATCAGGCCGACCACCATGCCACAGCTCCAGGCGCCGGCATCCATCTCGCCTTGCAACATCACGCGCGGATAGACCCCCGCGACTTGGTCGATGATGTCCTCGAACTTGAGGTCGGCGCCCTTTTCCTTCTCGATCCTGATCAGCTGCTCCACGGATGAATTGGTCAGCACGCGCTCGGTGTTGCGCAGGCCGCGCATCACGAGCCGCGTGTCCAGCTCGGTGGCCGCCACGATGGCGTCCTTCACGTTCTGGTGGATCGGCGCTTCCTGTGTGGCCACGAAGCGCGTGCCCATGTTCATGCCCTCCGCGCCCAGCGCCAGCGCCGCCACCAGGCTGCGCGCATCGGCCATGCCGCCGGAGGCCACGAACGGGATCTTCAGCTCCTCGGCCGCGCGCGGCAGCAGGATCATGTTCGGCAGGTCGTCCTCGCCCGGGTGGCCGCCGCACTCGAAACCGTCCACGCTCACGGCGTCGCAGCCGATGGCCTCGGCCTTCAGCGCATGCCGCACCGACGTGCACTTGTGGATCACCTTGATGCCGGCCTTCTTGATCGCGGGCATGTAGGCCTCGGGGCTGCGCCCCGCCGTCTCGACGATGCGCACGCCCCCCTCCGCAATGGCCGCGATGTAGTCCGGGTACGGCGGCGAAGACAGGGTTGGCAGGAACGTGAGGTTCACGCCGAAGGGCTGGTCCGTCATGTCGCGGCAGCGGGCGATCTCCTTGGCCAAGAGCTCGGGTGTCCTTTGGGTCAGGCCCGTGATGAGCCCGAGCCCGCCGGCATTGGAGACCGCCGCGGCGAGTTCCGCGAAGCCGACGTAGTGCATCCCGCCCTGGATGATCGGGTGGCGGATGCCGAAGAGTTCAGTGATGCGTGTTTTCATGTGTCTTTCACCAGGTTTCCATGTAGGGGCGCAGGTCCATCTCGAAGGTCCAGGCGTCTCGAGGCTGGGTGTGCAGGTACCAGTAGTTCTCCGCGATGTGCTCGGGATTCAGGATGCCGTCCTGCTCCTTGAGCGCATAGCGTTCGGGGAAGTTGCTGCGGATGAACTCCGTGTCGATGGCGCCGTCGACCACGATGTGCGCCACGTGGATGCCGCGCGGGCCGAGCTCGCGCGCCATGCTCTGGGCCAGTGCGCGCAGGGAATGCTTGGCGCCTGCAAAGGCCGCGAAATTCGCTGCACCGCGAGTCCCCGCCGTCGCGCCGGTGAAGAGAATCGTGCCGCGTCCCCGCGCGACCATCCTGCGCGCGACCTCGCGTGCATTCAGGAATGCGCTGAAGGCGGCCATCTCCCAGATCTTCATGTACTTGCGCCCCGTCTCCTCCAGGATGCTGCTGGGCACGTTGGCGCCGATGTTGAAGACCATCACCTCGATCGGGCCGTGCTCCTTCTCGATCTGGTCGACGAGGGCGACGACCTCTTCCTCCTTGCGCGCATCGCTGCCGTAGCCGAACGCCTGGCCGCCGGCGGCGCGGATGCGTTGGACGGCCGGCTCCAGCTTGTCCGCCGAGCGCCGAGTCAGGCACGCGACGTAGCCCTCTCGGGCGAAGCGCGCTCCGATCGCGCTGCCGGTGGCGTCGCCTGCGCCGACGACGAGGGCCACACCGCGTTGGTTGGCTGTTGGGTCCATGCGTTCTCCTTTAAAAAACGTTCGTTAAGTCATCGCACGTTAATCAATGAACGTTCGTTTGTCAATCAAGAAGGAAGTCCAGTGAAACCCCCGTTGACGTGAGCGCGGCAATCACATAGCTTCCGTTAAACAAACGTTCGTTAACTAAAAGGAGCCCGTGAATGCGCAAGTCAGTTGATTTCTTCTTCGATGTCGGCAGCCCCTCGTCCTATCTGGCATGGACGCAGTTGCCCCGCCTGTGCGCCAGCCATGGCGCCGACCTCGTCTACCGGCCAATGCTGCTGGGCGGCGTCTACCAGGCCACGGGCAACGCCTCGCCGGCCAACATTCCCGTCAAGGGGCGCTATACACAGATGGACTACGAGCGCCATGCGCGCCGCTATGGCGTGCCGTTCCAGGGCAATCCGCACTTCCCGGTCATCACGCTGTTCCTCATGCGCGCGGTTACCGGCATCCAGTTGCGGCGTCCGGAGCAGCTGCAGCAACTGCTCGGCTGCGTGTTCAAGGCGCTCTGGATCGACGCGCTCAACTTGAACGATGCGCAGCTCACGGCCCGCATTCTGGCCGAGGGCGGGTTCGATCCCGCCGAGATCGAGCGCCTGACGCAGGACGCCGAGATCAAGGCCGCGCTGAAGGCCACGACGCAGGAAGCGGTCGAGCGCGGAGTGTTCGGTGCACCCACGCTCTTCGTCGGCGATCAGATGTTCTTCGGGCAGGACCGCATGGACTTCGTTCGCGAAGCCCTGTCCTGAGTCGCCGCCAACCGCATGAAGGAAAAACTCATGGAACACCGACCCTGGCATGCCTCCTACCCCGCAGGGCTTCCCCGCGAGATCGTCCTGGACGACAGTGAATCCCTCGTCACCTTGCTTGAACGTGCGTTCACGAAGCACAGTACCAGGACGGCCGTCACCTGCGCCGGAGAATCGCTGACCTTCGCGCAGGTCGAGCATGCGTCGGCGCTGCTCGCGCGGTCCCTGCAAGCAGCCGGGCTCAAGCGCGGTGACAGGGTCGCCCTTCTGCTGCACAACAACCTCATCTACCCCGTGGCTTTGGCCGCCGTCCTGCGCGCGGGCATGGTGGGGGTGACCATGAACCCGCTCTACACGGCACGCGAGCTGGCATACCAACTGGCCGATTCGGGGGCGTCCGCACTGGTGGCTGCCGAGCCGTTCATGGGCGTGGTCACCGAGGTCCTCGGCCAGACACAGCTTCGGTATGTCATGACCGTGCCGATGCAACAGGTGAAGCAGGCATTGTTCGCGACGGGCGGCGATGCAGGTGCGCCAGCTGCGAACGATGAACCTCGCGTCGTCGGTTTGCGCGAAGCGACCGCCGCGCTACCGGACGCCGATTTCGCCAGCGAGCACGTGCGCCCCTCCGACCTGGCTTTTCTGCAGTACACCGGCGGCACGACGGGTGTTTCCAAGGGCGCTTGCCTGACACACCGCAGCGTGCTTGCCAGTTCGCTGCAGATGCGGTCATGGCTGGGGTTGGCACTCGACATCGACAACTTCGAAATCGTAACGCCGTTGCCGCTGTATCACATCTTTCCACTCGGCATGGCTCTGACGGCCCTTGCCAGCGGCGCTCACAACCGCTTGGTCGTCAATCCGCGCGACGCCCAGGCGCTTTGCGCCGAACTCGAGCGCGCGCCCTTCGACATGCTGATCGGCGTCAACACGATGTTCAATGCCTTGGTGGCGTTGCCCGAGTTGCCCGGCATCGACTTCTCCCGCTGCAACGTGGTCATCGGCGCCGGCGCCTCGATCCAGTCGGCCGTTGCAGCCAAGTGGGTTGCGGCCGGCGGCCCACCCATCACCGAGGCCTATGGGCTTACTGAAACGTCGCCCAGCGTTACCTTCAATGCGCCGGGGCGCAACGGCACCATCGGCGCGCCAGTGCCGTCAACCGACGTTCTCATCGTCGACGAGGCGGGCGAACCAGTGCCGCTCGGCACGCCCGGCGAGTTGCTGATCAAGGGCCCGCAGGTCTTCGCGGGCTACTGGAACCGCGAGGAGGAAATGCGCAGGTCTTTCACGCCGGATGGCTGGTTCAAGACCGGCGACATCGTCACCATGGATGCACAAGGTTTGATGTACATCGTCGACCGGAAGAAGGACATGATCCTGGTCTCTGGCTTCAATGTCTACCCGAACGAAATCGAAGGCGTGGTCGCCATGCACCCGGACGTGCTCGAATGCGCGTGCGTCGGGGTGCCTGACGAGCGCTCGGCGGAGGCCCCCCATCTCTTCGTCGTCCGCCGCGTACCTGGGCTGAGGGCGGAAGAGTTGGAAGCGCATTGCCGCAAGCTCCTTGCCGCATACAAGGTGCCTCGCCACATCACGTTCCTCGAATCGCTGCCCAAATCAGCAGTGGGGAAAATTCTGCGCAAAGAACTGAGGCCAATTTCCGGCGGTGCCACGGACGCGGCACCCAAGGTTGAAGTCGCCGGATGAGTAGCTGAATCGACGTCGTCGGGGCGCGGCGTTCGAACGAACAACATCACGATTCGAAGATGAGGACCGGCCCATACCTTCATCGAATCCCCAGTACTTCGGCACGACCTCGCTAGAAAATTTTGTCTTTGCGTTGTTTGCCCACGCCGGAATGCTTTTCTTCAGAGTGTCCAAGTCGAGCTTTGTTCGACCAGATCGCGGACAAGTGGTCGATGATGATTCTGGCCGTGCTGGATGACGAGCCGCACCGGTTGACCAGCGAGGGCTTTGATCTTCTCGTGAGTGACTGACAGAGGCCAATGGTCCGGCTCTTGCCAAACTCCTGCTGCTGAGGAGCCTCGCACGGCGACCGAAACCTGCTGGCCAAGATGCTTGTCGGTCGCCACGGCACCAGATGTTTGCGCCCGCCCGAACACCGACGTGCAACCCAGCTATTCGGCCCTGATGTCGGGCGACGCAATTGTGGGCACCCCCTGCAAGATGGCGGCACCGTTCTGGGTCACCATCGCGCGCCGGTAAGCAGGCCTCGCCTGCAGGCGTTCCCAGTAGGCGCGAACCGAAGGCGTGAACTGCTGGTCGAGGCCGAGATGCTCGGCCAGCAGCAGCGCGTAGCCGACCGAAACATCGGCGGCAGTGAAACGATGCGCACAGAGGAACTCCTGCTCCACTAAGAGGGGTTCCAGCGTCCGCAACCTCGCGAGGAACCACTTGCCGTAGTCATGGGCCACCTGGGGCTGACGCCGCTCGCCCGTTTCGAAGTGCAGATAGCGCAGCACCAGCGTCTGCGGGAACGTCAAGGTCGCTTCGCCGAAATGCAGGTAGTTCAGGTAAGCGCCAAAGGCCGGCTCATCGACGCCGACATCAAGCTTTCCCGGTGAGAAGCGCGCCGCCAGATACTGGCAGATTGCGGAAGACTCTGTCATGCGAACAGTCCCGTCGATCATGGCCGGTACCGTCCCCAGGGGGTTGATCTCCAGGTACGACCGGGCAAGCACGCGAGGCGGGAACGGCATCATCTTCAGGTCGTACGGAATCCCGAGTTCCTCCAGCATCCACAAGGGACGAAACGAACGTGCGCTCACGCAATGGTGCAGGGTGATCATGGCTTCAGTGCTCGGAAATGGCGGGTGTCGGTCCGCTTTTTACAGCGTTGGCAATGAGGTCACCCATGCGCGCCGCTCCAACCAGCCGGGTGCTGCTGCATTGGATGTCCGCGGTTCGGTAGCCTTGGCCGAACACCGAGCGTATCGCAGCCTCCGATGGCCGCGGAAAGGTCGGACCGGCGCGCGGAGTGGCGCAACAGAAGCCCAAAGGCGCGGATGCAGGCGATCGGATTCGCGATATCTTGCCCGGCGATGTCGAGCGCAGTTCCATGCCCTGCCTCGAACATGCCTTTGGCGCCTTTTCCCAGCATCGCCGATGCCGACAACCCGATCGATCCTGTCAGCGCCGACGCCGCGTCGCTCAGGAGATCGCCAAAGAGGTTGCCCGTCAGGATGACGTCGAAGGATTCCCCGTCCGGCGCGCTGCGCTGGCCGCGCGGCAGACTGGTGTAGACGTCTCCGTTCAGCTCGCGCACCACCAGCAGGTCGGTGCCCGCGACGCGTTCGGCACGCAACGGCGAGAGCCGCGCCAGATCCGGCGGAACGACGACCTCGCCTGGCAGCATCGCGATCCTGAATGCCGGCATGGCCTCAGTCCAGTGTGGCGCCGGACTGCTTCACCAGCTTCTGGTGCTTCGCCAACTCGGACTGGAAGAAGGCTGGCGCCAGGTCAGGCCCCGTGTTCAGGACCGTGAGCCCCTGGCCGGCGATGACGGTTCTTGCTTCCGGCGATACCAAGGCCTCTTGCACCGCCGCGGCATAGCCGTCGACCACGGGTTTGGGCAAACCGGCCGGACCGATCAAGGCAATCCAGGCGTCGAAGCTGTACCTGGGCACACCCGACTCCATCATCGTCGGCACGTCGGGCAAGGCCGCGGAGCGCGCCGGCGTCGACACCGCCAATGCGCGCAGCGCCCCGGCCTTGACCTGTGGGGCGACCTGCGAGATCGAAACGAACGCGAGTTGCACCTGCCCGCCGATCAGATCGGTGATGAGCGGTCCAGTGCCGCGATAGGGCACGTGCTTCATGTCGATGCCGGTCTCGCTCACCATCAGTTCCCCCGCCAGGTGGAGCACGCTCCCGTTGCCGGCGGACCCGTAGTTGAGCTTGCCGGGATTGGCCTTCGCATAGGCCAGCAGCTCCTTCACGCTCTTCACCGGAAGCGCGTTGTTCACCACCAGCACGACCGGCACCGTGGCCAGTACCGCGATGGGCGTGATGTCCTTCATGCTGTCGTAGGGAATCGTCTTGTAGATGCCTGGATTGATGACATGGTTGGACGACACCATGCCGAGCGTGAGCCCATCCCTGGGTGCCTTCACGATCTGTGCGGTGCCCGGAATTCCTCCAGCGCCGACGACGTTCTCCACCACGATCGGATGGCCGGTCGCGCGTCCGAAGGCCGGCGCGACTGCGCGGGCGACCGCATCGACCGTCGAACCTGCGGCCAGTGGAACGACGAGCCGTATCGGCCGGTCGGCATTCGAGGATTGCGCGGCGGCGAACAAGGACGTGGCAAGCAACGCTGCCGCTAAAGAAACGGAAATGGTTTTCCGGAGGAAATGTGCATGCATGGGTTTGTCTCTCTTGCTTTGTTGGAATTCATGGATGGCGCGCCTGGAGCTCGGCAAACGAAACGAGTTCGCCCGCAATCGCGCTGGCCGCCACCGTGGGCGGGCTGGCGAGCCAGACTTTTCCGGGGCCGCCCCGGCCGGGGAAGTTGCGGTTGATGGCGCTCACGGTGACCTGGTCGGCCCGCACCGAACCACCCGGCCCGCAGTTGCCGCAAGCGCCGCAGGAGGGCTGAAGAATGCGCGCGCCCACGCGTTCGAACGCATCCATGTACCCGGCTGCAATGCAATGGTCGCGTACCGCGGTGGTCCCGAACTGGAGATACAGGTCCACCCCGGGCGCGACCTTGAGTCCGCGGTCCGCCGCCCACCTGAGCACCGCGTGGTAATGGTCGAAGTCTTCGCGCTTGCCGGCCGTGCACGAGCCCCCGTAGGCGATGTCGATGCGCACCCGCTCGCCGACCGCCGCCAGCGGCAGGCCGTTGCCGGGATCGCCCGGTGCCGCGACCATGGGGGAAAGCTGCGTGCAGTCGACGTGGAGCGTCCTGGCGTAGACCGCGCCGTCGTCGCTGCGCATCCAGGGCTCGACTTCGAAACCGATGCCGCGGCGCTCGCGCAGGAAGCGCACGGTCTCGGCATCGGGAGCGACCAGGCCGGTGAAGCCACCGAGTTCCGCCGTCATGTTGGTGAGCGTGGCGCGCTCGTCGGTGGTCGCGCGCCGCACCACCTCGCCCGTGAACTCGAACACCTTGCCCACCCCGCCGCCGTCGCGCACGAAGGGCAGCGCGAGCAGATGCAGCACGACGTCCTTGGCGGTCACGCCAGGGGCAAGCGAGCCATCCAGCACGATCTTCACGGACTGCGGCACCGTCAGCCGCACCGCTCCCGTCACGAAGGCATTCGCCATGTCCGTGGTTCCCACGCCAAAGGCCACGCAACCAAGGGCACCGCTGTGCGGCGTGTGCGAATCCGTGCCCACCACCAGTTGGCCCGGCAGCGCATAGTGCTCCGCCACCATCGCGTGCGAGATGCCGGCCACGTTGGTGCCGTCGTCCTTCGCAGCCTGTTCCTCCGTCAGTGTGCGGTGCGAGCGCAAGCCGTAGGCAGCCGCGAATTCGCGCTGCGCCTCGACCATGCGATGCACATTCGGCACCAGGCCGCCGCGCACGTGCGCGGGGCTCTCCTCGACATAGGACGTGTGGTCTTCGAAGACGACGATGGAATCGGCGTCGTGCAGCACCAGCGGCCGGCCGAAGGTGGCGTGCAGCATGTGCGCGGCCATGCCTGTGTAGTACTCGTGGATGAAGCGAAGGTCGGCGCGCACGAAGGCACCGGCGCCCGGCGCGGGATGCGCCTGCGTCAGTTCGGTGGCGAGCGCGTGGCGCGCCACGATCTTCTCGAACAGCGTGCGCGGACGCGCGCCCTGAGTCTTGGGCGGCACCGTGATGTCGCGCATGGATCGCTGGCCGAACCTCAGCAGCCCGCCGCTCTTCAGGATCGCGGCGGCCAACGCGTCGCGGCCGGCCACGAGGTCGTCGACCGGAATCGCCTCGCCCGCCTGGACGCGCGCGACCAGGCCGAAGTCGGTCGAGGTGAACAAGCCGATGTTGTCGGCGTTCTGCCGGTACAGGCGCTCGAAGCCTTCGGCGATGACCAGCCGCACGCCGGCCGCCTTCTCGGCGGTGGGGCTGTGCTCGCGCGAGGAGCCCTTGCCATAGCGCCTGCCCGCGACCACGACCTCGATGCCCGACGCTCGGATGGCATCGATGCCGATCGGGAATGCCTCGCCCGCCTTGAAGCCGGTGTAGGGGTAGCGCCCCAGCTTGTCGTCGTAGTGCGTGAGGATCGGAAGCGGCGTGATCTCGTCCGTCGAAACATCGTCACGCAATGGCGACGCGTCGGCGAGTTCGAGGCGCTCGCCCTTCAAGCTCAGCTCGACCATGCGTGCGGAACAGCTCAGGAAAAGGACGCGCGGGTCGAACCGGATGCATTCGGCGCTGGCGGCGGCTGGCGTGGAGGCTGTCATGCCCCCGATGTTCGCGGGCAGTGGCAGCGCCATAAAGCGCTCGCTCGGCACAGGGGATCTCGCCATCCGCGAGATCGGTGATTACCCTTGCAGACTCTCGATCAGGGCCGCAACTGCGCGAGGCTGCGGGGTCTTGCGCAGGGCGTAGATGTTCAGGACGCGGTCGGCCCATTCTTCCGCCAGCGGGCGCTTGGCAAAGCGGTCGGCCCCCGCATAAGCCGTCACGGCACTTCGAGGCACCACGGCGATGCCGAGGCCCGCCTCCACCATGCGGCAGACGGCATCGAAGCTGCTGACCGTCACCTTCGGATTGAAACGCCTGCCCAATGCTGCGGCGCGCTCGTTCAGGGACCGGTCCATGGCGCCGCCCTGGTGAATGCCCACCAAAGGAAATTCGAGCGCACGCGCAAACGTGACGATCTGCAGGGCCGCCAATTCATGCCCCGAGGGAAGCACCACGAGCAACGGGTCGGAGGCGAAGCGCCAGGCATCCATGCCCGCCGGCACCGCGACGTCGACACCCACACCGACATCGGCGCGATCATCCAGACAGGAGCGCAGCACGTCGCGCGTGTCTTCCTCGCGCAGGGCGACCTCCACGCCCGGATATGCCTCCATGAAGCGGTGCAGGCGCTCGGGCAGGAAACCGATGACGGAGGACATATTGGCATGAAGGCGCACCCTACCCCGCACTTCGCCGCCTTCGCTCTGCACTTCGCGCAACAAGGCTTGCAGTTCGTCGTCGAGGCGTTCGCCCCGCGCCAGCACCAGCCTGCCGGCGTCGGTGAGTGCAATGCCACGTGGCGACCGCACGAGCAGCGGCGTCTCGAAGGCATGTTCCAGGTCCGCGATCCTCCGGCTCAAGGCCGAAGGTGCGATGTTCTCCGCTGCAGCAGCACGGACGATGGAGCCGGCGCGGGCCGCCGCTACGAACAACCTGATGCTGTAGGAATCGATTCGACGGTTCACGGGCTTCATCGCTTGGTGGGCTGCCTAGTGTGGCACACGGATTTGCTGCGTCGCCTCCTACCCTGCAAGTGCGAAGCACCGTTGAGGAAGACATGACGCGCGAGATCGTGATCGATGCGCTGCGAATGGCGTGGTTCAAGTGTCATCCGGGCAAGCAGGGGAAGATTGATCTTTCGAAGCAAAGCGACTCAGGCCGACCAGTACGCCAGTCACGACTTCAGGGATGCACTCAAGGAGTACGGCATCGGCCAAGGACGAAACCGCCGCGCGGCTGACTCGACACGGGCCTATGTCGGTCCGATGCAGTTCGAGCAGGACTGGCTTACCAACTCGACGATGACATTGGTTCGCTCTTTTTCACCGAGCAAACCAGCATGCCCCCCGGTTCGCAACTCCGCTTCGGGACGCTGCACATTGCTGCGGTAGGTTGGGCTCAGTAGACATCCTCGGCAACCGATGGACATACCACGACGGCACTGGACGCCGCCGTGGAAACCGAAGGGCAAGGTCACATGCGAGCTCAAACCAACGATGAATCAAGCCAAGAAGTCGCCGCTGATCATGCAGCTCAACGAACTTTGCAGGCGGCTCATCTGCTTCAAGAAGCGCTTGGGCTTCTTCGCGCCGATCCAACGCTGCCGACGGCACACACGACGAGGCGCACGCCCGACAGGCTTCTGAGACTGCCTGAAGTCGATGCCGACGATGTGAACCCGATGCGCGGATGCCGCATTTCTACAACGGATCAGGATCGTCGGAAATCTAGGGCAACGTTAGGACACGAAGGCCTCAAATGACAAAAGGGTTAGCAGATACTTATCTGCTAACCCTTATGAATATTGGCGGAGTGGACGGGACTCGAACCCGCGACCCCCGGCGTGACAGGCCGGTATTCTAACCAACTGAACTACCACTCCTGGTAGACAACGTTCACTCCTTGCGGAGCCAAGTGCTGACGACTTGTGCCTGCTTCACTTGCGCGAAACTGGCGACCCTACGGGGATTCGAACCCCGGTAGCCACCGTGAAAGGGTGGTGTCCTAGGCCTCTAGACGATAGGGTCAAAACCTTGGACGTGCTGCGATCAGCATCTCTAACCTTCTCGACACTTTGATGGTGGAGGTAAACGGGATCGAACCGATGACCTCTTGCATGCCATGCAAGCGCTCTCCCAGCTGAGCTATACCCCCGTGTGGGTGTCGAGCCTCGAATTATAGCCCGATTTTTCAGGCCTTTTTCAATCGCTCGATAACTTTTTCGCGGGAAAAAATTTCGAGCACTGAATCGAGGGACGGTGTCTGCGATGTTCCCATCACAAGCACTCGTACTGGCATCGCCAACACCGGCATTTTCAATGCATGTGCGGCGAGAACTTCCTTGATGGTAACTGCGATTGAGGCCTTATCCCAGGTCACGCCCATCAATTTTTCAACGAGTGTTGCAATCGCGGGCTTCACTGCATCGGTGATGTGCTGCGCGCGATCGGCTTCGGTCACGTCGATGTCCGCATAGAACGCGGCAGCCCACCCCGCCAGCGCCACCGTGGTGTCGCAACGGTCCTTGAACAGCGCGCAGATCGCAGGCAAACGTTCATCGGCGACGATGCCGCGCTTTTGCAACTGTGCTGCAACAAGCGGGGAGAGCTCGTCGCCGCTCTTCGCCTTGATGTACTGCGCATTCACCCAGGCAAGCTTTGCCGCGTCCCACTGCGCGGGGCTCTTCGACAAGTGCGAGCCGTCGAACCAGCTCACCATCTGCTCGCGCGTGAAGAGTTCATCGTCGCCGTGGCTCCAGCCGAGGCGCGCGAGGTAGTTGAGCATGGCCTCGGGCAGGTAGCCGTTCTCTTCGTAGGCCGTGACGCTCACCGCGCCGCGGCGCTTCGAGAGCTTCTGTCCGTCGTCGCCCAGGATCACGGGCACATGGCCGAACTGGGGCAGCGGCGCACCAAGCGCGCGGAAGATGTTGATCTGCCACGGCGTGTTGTTGATGTGCTCGTCACCGCGGAACACGTGCGTGATGTTCATGTCCCAGTCGTCGACCACCACCGCGAAGTTGTAGGTGGGCACACCGTCGGGCCGCAGGATGATGAGGTCGTCGATCTCGCGGTTGTTGATCGTGATCTCGCCCTTCACGAGGTCGTTCCACGTGACGTCGCCTTCGGGCGGGTTGCAGAAGCGCACCACAGGCGGCACGCCTTCGGGCACGGGCGGCAGCACCTTGCCTGGCTCGGGGCGCCAGCGGCGGTCGTACAAGGTCTTCTCGCCGCGTGCACGTTGCGCCTCGCGCATCTCCTCGAGCTCCGCGGGCGTGCAATAGCAGTGGTAGGCGGTGCCGGCCGCGAGCATCTGCGCGACGACTTCGCGGTAGCGCTCGAGGCGCTGCATCTGGTAGATCGGGCCTTCGTCGTAGTCGAGGCCAAGCCAATGCATCGACGCGAGGATCTGGTCGGTCGAGTCCTGCGTGGAGCGGGCCACGTCGGTGTCCTCGATGCGCAGCACGAACTCGCCGCCATGGTGGCGCGCATAGGCCCACGAGTAGAGGGCCGTGCGTGCCGTGCCCAGATGAAGGAAACCCGTGGGGGATGGGGCGATGCGGGTGCGTACTTTGCCGGTCATTTCGTTATCGTGGATTCAGGGTGCTCAGGCCGCGCGCGATGTCGGCCTTGATGTCTTCGACATGTTCGAGGCCAACCGCGAGGCGAATCAGCCCCTGGCCGATGCCAGCCGCCTGGCGCTGCGCCTCGGTGAGGCGGCCATGCGAAGTGGTGCCGGGGTGCGTGATGATGGTCTTCACGTCGCCGAGGTTGGTGGCAAGGCTCACCACGCGCGTGCTGTTCATGACATGGAAGGCATTGGCGCGCGCCGTCTCGGGCGAGTCGCCGACCACGTCGAACGACACCACCGCGCCGCCCTGCCCCGACTGCTGCTGCATCGCCAGTTCGTGCTGCGCATGCGAGGCGAGCCCCGGATAGTAGACGCGTGCGATGCCCGGCTGCTTCTCGAGCCATTGAGCAATGTCCATCGCGTTCGCGCAATGCGCCTTCATGCGGATGCCGAGCGTCTCGATGCCCTTGAGCACGACCCACGCATTGAACGGTGCCAGCGCCATGCCGGCGGTGCGCACGATGGGCCCGAACACATCGACGATGAGCTTCGAGGGACCGCAGATCGCGCCCGCCATCACGCGGCCCTGGCCATCGAGGTGCTTGGTGCCCGAGTGGATGACGAGGTCGGCGCCCAGCGCCGCCGGACGCTGCAGGATCGGCGTGCAGAAGCAGTTGTCGACCGCCAGCAGCGCGCCCGCCGCATGCGCCACATCGGCCAGCGCGCGGATGTCGCAGACCTCGGTCAGCGGGTTGGTCGGCGTCTCGGCAAACAGCAGCTTGGTATTGGGCTTGACCGCCGCGCGCCATTCGGCCACGTCGGTCTGCGACACGAAGGTGGTCTCGACGCCGAACTTGGCGAACTCCTTGCCGAACAGGTTCAGCGTGGAGCCGAACACCGAGCGCGAGCAGACCACATGGTCGCCTGCCTTCAGCAGGCCCATGCACATCATGAGAATCGCGCCCATGCCGGTCGAAGCGCCGATCGCCGCTTCCGTACCTTCGAGCGCCGCGATACGCTGCTCGAAACTGGTCACGGTCGGATTCGAGGTGCGCGAGTAGGTGAAGCCCGGCTCGGTGCCAGCGAAACGGCGCATCGAGGTTTCCGCATCGGGCTGCACGAAGCCGCTGGTCAGGAAAAGCGCGTCGGAATGCTCGCCGTACTGGCTCGGCGCGAGCCCGGTGCGCAGCGCGAGCGTCTCCGGATGCAACCCGGGCGGCAGTGTTCGTTCTTCGTCGGTCACTTCGTCTGCTCTCACTCGCTGTGGTTGGGAAGCGCGAGGCGCGAAGAATCCTCTTCGGTCTCTTCGACGCGGGGACGGTTGCCGTTCATGCGCGAGATGGCCTCGGTATCGATGTCGCCGGTCACGTACACGCCGTCGAAGCACGAGGCGTCGAAGCCGTCGAGCTTGGGATTGAGCGAGCCGATCGCGCGCTTCATGGCATCGACGTCCTGGTAGATCAGCGCGTCGCAGCCGATCAGTTCGCGGATCTGCTCGACCGTGCGGTCATGCGCCACCAGTTCGCCCTTGGTCGGCATGTCGATGCCGTAGACGTTGGGGTAGCGCACCGGCGGCGCGGCGCTGGCCAGGTAGACCTTGCGCGCGCCGGCGTCACGCGCCATCTGCACGATTTCCTGGCTGGTGGTGCCGCGCACGATCGAGTCGTCGACCAGCAGCACGTTGCGGCCCTTGAATTCGCTGGCGATCACGTTGAGCTTCTGGCGCACCGACTTCTTGCGCACGCCCTGCCCCGGCATGATGAAGGTACGGCCCACATAGCGGTTCTTCACGAAGCCTTCGCGGTACGGCACGCCCAGCAGGTGCGCGAGCTGCGTGGCGCTCGGGCGGCTCGACTCGGGGATCGGGATGATCACGTCGATCTGGTTCGGCGGCACGGTCGAGACCACGCGCTTGGCCAGCGTTTCGCCGAGGTTCAGGCGCGCCTGGTAGACCGAGATCCCGTCGAGCACCGAGTCCGGACGCGCAAGGTACACGAATTCGAAGATGCAGGGGTTCAGCGTAGGCGACTCGGCGCACTGCATCGAGTGCACCTTGCCTTCGAGGTCGATGAACACGGCTTCGCCCGGGGCGATGTCACGCTCGAACACATGGCCCGAGCCTTCGAGCGCGACCGATTCGCTGGCCACCATCACGGCGCCGTCGGCGCTGCGGCCCATGCACAGCGGGCGGATGCCGTAGGGATCACGGAAGGCGAGCAGGCCGTGGCCGGCAATGAGCGATACCACGGCGTACGAGCCGCGCAGGCGCTTGTGCATGTTCTTGACCGCGGCGAACACTTCGGCCGGGTGCAGCGGCACGCCGCGCGACGAGCGTTCGAGTTCGTGTGCCAGCACGTTGAGCAGCACCTCGGAATCGCTCTCGGTGTTGGTGTGGCGGTGATCGGTGGAAAACAGCTCCGCGCGCAGCGCATGCGCGTTGGTCAGGTTGCCGTTGTGCACCAGCACGATGCCGAAGGGCGCATTCACGTAGAAGGGCTGCGCCTCTTCCTCGCTGTAGGCATTGCCGGCGGTCGGGTAGCGCACCTGGCCCAGGCCCACGCTGCCCGGCAGCGCGCGCATGTTGCGCGTGCGGAACACGTCGCGGACCATGCCCTTGGCCTTGTGCATGAAGAACTTGCGTTCCAGCAAGGTCACGATGCCGGCCGCATCCTGGCCACGGTGCTGCAACAGCAGCATCGCGTCATAGAGCAGCTGGTTGACGGGTGCGTTGCTGACAACGCCGACGATTCCACACATGAACGATTCCTCTCAGGGCAGGTAGCTTGCCAACTTTTCAGGCAGCGCGGGTTTCAGGCCCTGCAATGCCGCATCGAGAACAATGGCGCTGCGCGATTCGTGCCACCAGGCACTGTCGCTCAACACCAGCAAATGAACAACGACGGCCAGCACGAGCAGGGCCACCGCGCCCCGCGCCGCACCGAACGCTGCTCCCAGAATCCGGTCCACCGGCCGCAGGCCCACGACCGTGATCAACTTGCGCGTGAGCGCCGCCACCAGGCCCACGCCGAACACCACCGCCACGAAGACCAGCACGAAGGCCAGCGGATAGCGCCAGGCACCCTGCGGATCGCCGAACGGCAGCCATGCCGCCACGCCGGAAGCCAGCCACTGGGCGGCGATGAAAGCCGCCACCCAGCCGATCAGCGAAATCACTTCGAACACCAGCCCGCGCATCAGGCCGAACAGCATCGACACCCCGATGAGCGCGACGGCGATCCAGTCGAGCAAGGCCACGGCAACAGCAGGCGACGGCTCTTACAACGTGAGGATCGCAGCCGCCAAAGACAAGCCCTTGACCTTTTCCGCCGCGCGGTCGGCCTCGGCACGCGAAACGAAGGGGCCCACACGCACACGCGTGCGCTGCTCGCCGTCGGCTGTCTTGGCCACGTGCACGTAAGTCTTGAGGCCGGCCTTCTCGAGCTTCTGGCGCACTTCGCGCGCCTTGTCGGCGTCGGCGAAAGCGCCGACCTGCACCACGAAGCGGCCGCCTTCATCGGCGGCGGGCTTCGGCGCGGCAGCCGTCGCGACCGGCTTGCCTTCGAGCAGCGCGCGGGCACGGGCAGCATCGCCCGAGTCGGCCGGCTTGGGCTTCGCTTCTGGCTTGGGTTCGGGCTTCGGCTTGGGCTCGGGTTTGGGTTCCGGCTTGTGTTCGGGTTTGGCCTCCGGCTTGGGCTTGGGCTCCGGTTTGGGATCGGGCTTGGGCTCGGCGGCCGCGACGGGTGGCGTGCTGGGCACGGGCCTGCCGGATTCGATCACCGTGCCGTCGGCGGTCTCGGTGATCATGCCGCCGGACGATGCCGAGGCCACGCGCGAACTGCTGCCGCTGTCTGGCGCTGCCGGCGCGGTGCTCGTGGTGGGCGCAGGCGCGACGGGCACGGGCAGTGGCTTGACCTTGTTGCGGTCGGGAATCTCGATGGGAATGTCGACCGACACGGGGCGCGGCTGTGTATCGAACAGCAGCGGAAAGCCGATCACGCCGAGCAGCACCAGCACCGCTGCGCCGAGCAGCCGGTGGCGTGCACGCCGACGCATGGTTTCGACACTTTCCGCGGGGACGGCGGCAGGGGCGCTGCGTCCTTCGTTGCCTTGCGGGCCGCGCGTGCGGAACTTGAAAAACGCCATGAAGTTCGATCCCTGAAGGAGTGCAGCGAGGTGGTGCCAGATGGTGTGGACAGCCCGACGATCAGCCGCCTGGCAGCAGGTGTTTGGCTTGCAGCCGGGGGGTGCCGTTTTCGAGCACGCCACCCACGGTGAAGAACGATCCGAAGACCACGATTCTATCAGCGGGCCCCGCCTGCCCGATGGCTGCGCGCAATGCTTCCATCGGGGCCGCGTACACGCTGCCCGAGGCGTCGGTTCGCGTGTTCTGCGCCTGCCAGCTGGCCAGCAGGTCGGCCGCCTTGGCGGCGCGCGGCGTGGGCAGGTCGGTGAAGTACCAGCGGTCGATCAGCGGCCCGATGCGCGCGAGGATCGGTGCAAGGTCCTTGTCGGCCATCACGCCGAACACGCCATGCGTTGTGGGGTAGAAGCCCATCGCATCGAGGTTCTCGGCCAGCGCGGCCACGGCATGGGCGTTGTGCGCCACGTCGAGCACCAGCGCCGGTTCGCCCGGCACGATCTGGAAACGGCCCGGTAGCTCGACCATCGCGAGCCCGTTGCGCACGGCCTGCGCGGTGATCGGCAGTTGCGGGCGCAGCGCTTCGAGCGCCGCAAGCACGCCGGCCGCGTTGATGAGCTGGTTGGCCCCGCGCAGCGCCGGGTAGGCCAGCCCGCTGTAGCGCCGGCCACGGCCCGACCAGCCCCACTGCTGCTTGTCGCCCGACACGTTGAAGTCGGTCCCAAAGCGCCAGAGGTCGGCGCCGATCGCGTTCGCATGGTCGATCACGCTCTGCGGCGGCATCGGGTCGCTCACGATGGCGGGCTTGCCTGGCCGCATGATGCCGGCCTTCTCGAAGCCGATGCTTTCGCGGTCGGGCCCGAGGTATTCCATGTGGTCGAGGTCGATGCTGGTGATGACCGCGCAGTCGGCGTCGATGATGTTGACCGCGTCGAGCCGCCCACCCAAGCCGACTTCGAGGATCGCCACATCGGGCTTTTCCTCGGTCATGCAATGCAGGATGCCGAGCGTGGTGAACTCGAAGTAGGTCAGGGGCAAGTCGCCCCGCGCCTTCTCCACCACTTCGAAGCTTGCTATAAGTTTGGAAGCATCGACGGCTTCGCCCTTGAGCCGCAGGCGCTCTTCGAAGCGCACGAGGTGCGGCGAGGTGAACACCGCCGTGCGATAGCCCGCGTGCGTGAGGATCGATTCGAGCATGGCGCAAGTCGAGCCCTTGCCGTTCGTGCCCGCCACCGTGATGACGGGGCAGTTGAAGCGCAGGCCGAGGCGCTGCGCCATTTCCTTGGCGCGCTCGAGCCCGAGTTCGATGTTCTTGGGATGGAGTTGCTCGGCGCGCGCGAGCCAGTCGTTAAGGGTTTCCATGGAGGCCGGCATTGTCGCCGACTGGCCGCCCGGGGCATCATCGCGGCCATGACAACCCTATACGGCATTCCGAACTGCGACACCGTCAAGCGCGCCCGCGCCTGGCTCGATGAACATGGCGTGGCCTACACCTTCCACGATTTCAAGAAACAGGGCGTGCCCGAGGCCGAGCTCGACCAGTGGCTGAAAAAGCCCGGATGGGAGGCCCTGGTCAACCGCAAGGGCACCACCTGGCGCAAGCTGGACGACGCCACCCGCGAGGGCGTGGTCGATGCCGGCTCGGCCCGCGCCGTGCTGCTGGCCAACCCCAGCCTGATCAAGCGGCCGGTGGTCAACTGGGGGGCGAAAAAACCCGTTACGACAGGGTTCGACGCCGACGCCTGGGCTGCCAACGCCGTGTAAACGCCGGAACCCGGCCTGCCTGCCCGGCCTCCAACCCCGATCTGCAGGAGAAACACACCATGAATACGCATGTTTTTCGCACCCTCGCCGGGATTTCCGCGGCCGCAGCGTTGGCCGCCGGCACCGGGCTCGTGCACGCCCAGCAGAACCAGGTGGTCCAGGCCCGCGTGATCTCCGCCACGCCGATCCGCGAAACGACCGGCAGCGACGTCAACTACAACGTCACCTATGAATACAACGGCCGCCAGTACACCACCCGCATGAACAGTCGGCCCGGCGCGACCATTTCGATCCAGGCCAACGCCTACGGCGTGACGACCTCACCGGTGGCGCCGCAGTCGCAGCTGCAGCCCTATCCGGTCGAAGCCGACAACGGCAACGGTTATCCGCAGTATGGCGGCTCGCCATGGGACAGCGTGGTGCCCGAGCCGGGCGTGGTGGTCTCCGACGCTCCCGCGCCGGTCTACCAGCCGGCGCCGGTGTATGCCGCTCCCGTCTACGGGCAGCCAGCCTACCCGTACCCCTATGCCTATCCCTACGTCTATCCGCCGGTCGGCATCTCGCTGAACCTCGGCTATTCGCGCGGCTGGGGCGGTGGCTACTACCGCGGCTGGGGTGGCGGATACCGCGGCTGGCACCGTTGAGCCGCTGACCGGCGGCCCAAGCCGCCCGAGCCCCTAAAATCGAGGACTTTTCCAACCCTTGACGGGTGCGCCGCTGGTGCGGTGCGTCCTCGATTTGCCGACCGCTCCCGCGCCGGCGCCATCCAATGACGACTACCGACACCCTCAACAGCGCCGCAGTGGCCACCAAGGCCAATGTGTATTTCGATGGCAAATGCGTGAGCCACAGCCTCACGCTGGCAGATGGCACGAAGAAATCGGTCGGCGTGATCCTGCCGTCCACCCTCACCTTCAACACCGGCGCGCCTGAAATCATGGAAGGCACCGGCGGCAGCTGCGAATACCAGCTCGCGGGCAGCGCCGAATGGATCGCCTCGGGTCCGGGCCAGAAATTCAACGTGCCGGGCAACTCGAGCTTCCAGATCCGCGTGACTGGCGAGCCCTACAGCTACATCTGCCATTTTGGATAAATCCCCCAGGCTTCGCGCACTTCGTGTCGCTTCGACGCCCCCTTGCAGAGGGCGATACCAGTGGCCCGGCGAAGCCGGTTCCACGGTATCTGCGGCACAGAGTCGCGCCAAGTACGCCTTGAGTCATTGATCAGCGCCACAGCAAACGGAACACCCATCATGTCGACCATCCTCCAAAACGTACCCGCCGGCCAGAAGGTCGGCATCGCCTTCTCGGGCGGCCTGGACACCAGCGCAGCGCTGCACTGGATGAAGCTGAAGGGCGCCGTCCCCTACGCCTACACCGCCAACCTCGGCCAGCCCGACGAGCCGGACTACGACGAGATCCCGCGCAAGGCGATGCTCTACGGCGCCGAGAACGCCCGCCTGATCGACTGCCGCGTGCAACTGGCCAACGAAGGCATCGCCGCGCTGCAGGCCGGCGCCTTCCACGTGACCACCGCCGGCGTCACCTACTTCAACACCACGCCGCTGGGCCGTGCCGTCACCGGCACGATGCTGGTGTCGGCCATGAAGGAAGACGACGTCCACATCTGGGGCGACGGCAGCACCTACAAGGGCAACGACATCGAGCGCTTCTACCGCTACGGCCTGCTCACCAACCCCAACCTGAAGATCTACAAGCCCTGGCTCGACCAGGCCTTCATCGACGAGCTGGGCGGCCGCGCCGAGATGTCGGCGTTCATGCAGAAGGCCGGCTTCGCCTACAAGATGTCGGCCGAGAAGGCCTACTCGACCGATTCGAACATGCTCGGCGCCACGCACGAGGCCAAAGACCTCGAGCACTTGAACAGCGGCATCCAGATCGTGCAGCCCATCATGGGCGTGGCCTTCTGGAAGGACGAAGTCGAAGTCAAGCGCGAGACCGTCTCGGTGCGCTTCGAGGAAGGCGTGCCCGTCGCGCTGAACGGCGTGCGCTACTCGAACCTGGTCGACCTGATCCTCGAAGCCAACCGCATCGGCGGCCGCCACGGCCTGGGCATGAGCGACCAGATCGAGAACCGCATCATCGAGGCCAAGAGCCGCGGCATCTACGAGGCTCCCGGCCTCGCGCTGCTGTTCATCGCCTACGAGCGCCTCGTCACCGGCATCCACAACGAAGACACCATCGAGCAGTACCGCGACAACGGACGCAAGCTCGGCCGCCTGCTCTACCAGGGCCGCTGGTTCGACCCGCAGGCCATCATGCTGCGCGAGACGGCGCAGCGCTGGGTGGCACGCGCCATCACCGGCGAAGTGACGGTCGAGCTGCGCCGCGGCAACGACTACTCGATCATGAACACCGAGTCGGCCAACCTCACGTACAAGCCCGAGCGCCTGAGCATGGAAAAGGTCGAGGGCGCATTCACGCCGCTGGACCGCATCGGCCAGCTCACGATGCGCAACCTCGACATCGTCGATACGCGCGAGAAGCTCGCGATCTACACGCAGGTCGGCCTGCTGTCGTCGAGCGAAGGTGCTTCGCTGCCGAAGCTGGCCAACGACGGCGACGCGAGCTGATCGCAGCGCCCTGTCTCCTCGGAGGCATAAACGACGACGGGCCCCTCGGGGCCCGTTTTCCTGGCGCGCGGGTGTCAGTCCCCGCCGCCTCCGCCGCAGCCGCCGCCACACC
>NZ_JBGLYU010000061.1:0-38094 GCF_047304235.1 Variovorax sp. Varisp36 | reverse complement strand
TAGTCGTTCTTGCCGATCATGTCCTGGTCCTGGCCACGGAACTTGTAGTTCGTGGTGATGGACACGTTGCCCGTGAGTTGCGCGCTCGCGAGCATCGGCAGGGCGGAAAAGGTGGGAAGAACGAGCATCGGCAGGGCGATGCGGAGAATGTTTTTCATCGAAGAATTCGCTGACGGATGGAGGAGCCGGCAGCGTATGGGCGGGCGTCTAAACACCGCGTAAAAACTGCAGCGCGCGGCGCAAAAGTTTCGTCCCGGGCATCGTCATCGCGACCACGCCCGCCACCACGCAGGCCAGCCCGATCCACGCCGTGGGCGCCAGCCTCTCGCCCAGGAACGTCGTGCCGATCAGCACGCCGATGGGCACGCGCAGATAGGCCTGCGCGGCGGTGGACATCGGCCCCAGCGTCTTGATGAGCCGGAAGTAGATCGTGAAGGCCAGCGCCGTGGAGAGCACCGCGAGCGCGAGCACCGCCGCCATCGACGCGGCCGACGGCGAGAGCGTCCACGGCCTGTCGATGACGATGCTCGCGGGCAGCAGCATCGCCGCGCCGCTGACGAGCGAACCAGCGGCTGGCACCATCGGGTCCAACCCCTTGAACACGCGCCCGAACATCGCGGCGCAGCCGTAGCAGACGGCGGCCGCCACCAGCGCAAGCTGCGCGAGCAGCGAATGCCCGAGCCCGTTCAGCGCCTCGAAGCCCACGATCAGGCAGATGCCCGCCAGCCCCGCGCTCACGCCGAACAGGCGGCGCAGCGTGGGCTTGTCGGAGCCGCCGAGGCCCAGCCCCAGCAGGAAGATGAAGATCGGCGAGGTCGAGTTGAGGATGGTCGCCAGGCCGGCATCGACGCTGCGCTCGGCCCAGGCGATGAGCGTGAAGGGCAGCACGCTGTTCAGGCAGGCCTGCAGTGCGAAGCGGCGCCACGCAGCGGCGTCCTTCGGCAGTTTCACGCCGCGCATGCGCAGCACCGCGAGCAGCAGCGCTCCGGCGATCAGCGTGCGCGCCGCGATCAGCGTAACGGGCGGGATCGTCGCCACGCCGATCTTGATGAAGGTGTACGAGGCGCCCCAGCAGGTGGCGAGCACCGCGAGCAGCGCCCATTCGAAGGCCAGGTTGGCGTGGGGCTTGTCGATGGAGGAGGGTGTGGATGCGTGCATGGTGCGCCGATCATTCCCCGACCGGCGCGGCCACACTTCGGCCGCGAGCGAAGCGTGGATGCCTCAGTGGTCGTGCGCGTGCGGCTTGCTGCCCTTGTTGCCGCTGCTGGTGCCGCCGCCGTTCAGCAGCGTCGCAAGGTCCACTTCCTGCTCGGCCGCAGCGCCCGCGATCACGCGCTGCTCCAGCTCGTCCAGATGCTCCAGCGCTACCGCCAGCGCCTTGTCGAGCGACTTGCCCGTGGCCAGCGCCTCGATGATCTGCTCATGCTCGCGCGGCGCGCAGCTCGCGGCCTCGGCGGAGTCGTAGAGCGCCTTGTAGAGCTCGGTGTTCGAGATCAGCCGCCGGATGTACGACAGCAGCTCCTCGCTGTCCGCCATCTGCGCCAGCAGCAGGTGGAAGTCGCCCGCCAGCCGGACCGCGTCCTCGCGCCGGCCTTCCTTGAAGGCCTTCTGCTCCGCCTGCACGTGCTTGCGCAGCGTGGCCACCTGCTCGCGTGAGAGATTGCCGAAGAGCGTGGTCACCAGCCCCGCCTCCACGATGCGGCGCGCGCGGTAGATGCCGCGCATGTCGTCGATGGACGGGTTGGGCACGAAGGCGCCCCGGTTGTGCTCCAGCACCAGCCGTTTTTCCGAGCCCAGCCGCGCCAGCGCCTTGCGCACCGCGCCGCGCGTGCAACCCAGCGCTTCGGCCAGCGCGCGCTCGCGCAAAGGCGTGCCGGGGCGCAGCTTGCCGCTCAGCAAGGCCTTGGAGACCGCGCCGTAGACGCGTTCGTCCACGTTCGGATCGTCGGCTTCGGCGGGCTCGGGGGAGGGGGCTGTCGCTGGGGACTTGCGTGCGGCGGAGGGCATAGGCAACCGGATTATTGCCTGCGGACCGCACCCTCAGGGAAAGCCCCCGGATTGACTCGGCCCCCCGCGCTCCGTACCATCCGCATCCGTTTGGTTAACCAAATAAAAATGTATGGTTAACCAAAATCATAGAAAATCCCAACCCGAGACAAGAATCGAGGCCCCCATGAAATCCGCCAAATGGCTTGCCGCGCTGCCGGTCGCCGCTTTCTTCAGCGGGGGATGGCTGTCCTCCGTCGCTCCCACCTTCGTGCTCGGCATGCCCTTCCTGATGGTGTGGAATGTCAGCTGGCTGGTGCTGACCTCGCTGATCATGGTGGTCATCGACCGCGCCGAAGGCGACATCGATGCGCCTTCTTCCTCCACCGGAGGCGCGCGATGAACGCGGCACTCGGCGTCATCGCCCTGTTCGTCATCGGCGCGCTGGGCCTCGCCGTGCTCGCGCGGCGCGGGCGCACCATGAGCCTGGAGCAATGGGCGATCGGCGGGCGCGGGCTGGGCGCCATCATGGTGTTCCTGCTGATGGCGGGCGAGTCGTTCTCCACCTTCACCTTCCTGGGCGCGAGCGGCTGGTCTTACAGCAAGGGCACGCCGGCCTTCTACATCCTGGCCTACGGCGGCTTGGCCTACCTGATGGCCTTCTGGATGCTGCCGGCCATCTGGCGCTACGCCACCGCGCACAAGCTGGTGTCGTTTTCGGACTTCTTCGCGCACAAGTACGACAGCCGTGCGCTGGGCGTGCTGGTGTCCATCGTGGCGCTCATGGGCATGGTCGCGCTGCTCACCATCCAGCTGCGCGGGCTCGGCATCATCGTGTCGGAGGCCTCGTACGGCTCCATCGCGCCGCAGGTGGCGATCTGGATCGGCACGCTGGTGATGGTCAACTACATCCTGTTCTCGGGCATCCACGGATCGGCCAGCATCGCCATCGTGAAGGACATCCTCATCCTCGCGCTTGCCGTGTTCCTCGGCATCTACCTGCCGTGGCACTACTACGGCGGCGTCACGCCGATGTTCACCGCCATCCAGGCGGCGAACCCCAGCTTCTTCGAGTTCCCGAAAGAGGGCCTGAACCTCACCTGGTACAACTCGACCATCCTTCTGACGGCGCTGGGCTATTACCTCTACCCGTTCAACCTCACCTCGGTGTACGCCGCCAAGAGCGCGAGCGCGGTGCGCCGCAACACCATCCTGATGCCGCTGTACCAGGTGGTCATCGCCTTCCTGTTCCTCGTGGGCTTCGCGGCCATCCTGCAGGTGCCGGGGCTCAAGGGCTCCGACGTCGACCTGGCCCTCTTCGGCCTGGTGAAGCACACCTTCGACCCCTGGTTCGTCGGCGTGATCGGCGGCACCGGCGTGCTCACCGCGCTCGTGCCGGGCTCGATGATCCTGCTCACCGCATCCACCGTGATCGGCAAGAACGTCTACAAGGAAGGCTTCGCGCCCAACGCCACCGACAGGCAGGTGTCGCGCGTGGCGCGCGGCGTGCTGCCGGTGTTCGCACTGGTGGCGGTTTACTTCGTGCTGCGCGGCGGCACCACCATCGTGTCGGTGGCCATCTTCGCTTCGAGCCTGCTCACGCAGCTGCTGCCCTCGCTGCTCTTCAGCCTCATGAAGAAGCCCTTCGGCAACAGGCACGCCGCCTTCGCCGGCATCCTGGCGGGTGGTGCGGTGTTGGGCTTCATGATGACCACCGGTTCCAACCTGGGTACGCTGTTCCCGGCCGCGCCGGTCGCGTTCAAGTCGCTCAACACCGGGCTCGTGGCGCTGGCGACGAATGCGCTGGTGTTCGTCGTGGTGGCGCTGCTCACCCCGAACACGACCCGCCGCGCCATCGCAGCCCAGCCGGCCTGATGCCCAGACAAAGATAGAGAAACGGACCGCCCCACATGCCATCGCTCCTGATCCGCAACGTGCGCCCCGTGGGCGCCTCCCCCGTCGACGTGCTGGTGCAGGACGACCGCATCGCCGCGATCGGCGCGGAGCTTGCCGCGCTGGCCGGCGCTACCGTCGAGGAAGGCCACGGCGCCTTGCTGCTGCCCGGCCTCGTCGAAGGCCACACGCATCTCGACAAGACCATGTGGGGCATGGACTGGTACCGCAACGAGGTCGGTGTGAACCTCATCGACAAGATCGAGAACGAGCGCGCCTTTCGCCACGCCAGCGGGCATGACGCGGCCGCGCAGTCGCTGGTGCTGGCCAAGGCCTTCCTGGCGCTCGGCACCACGCGGCTGCGCACGCACGTCGACGTCGACACCCGGGCCGGCCTGCGCCATCTCGAAGGCACCATCCGCACGCGCGAGGCGCTGCGCGAGCTGCAGCAGATCCAGATCGTCGCGTTCCCGCAATCGGGCCTGCTGGGCCGGCCGGGCACGGCCGAGCTGCTCGACCAGTCGCTGGCGCTGGGCGCCGACGTGCTCGGCGGCCTCGACCCCTGCGCCATCGACGGCGACCCGGTGAAGTCGCTCGACGTGCTCTTCGGCATCGCCCACAAGCATCAGCGCCCCATCGACATCCATCTGCACGAGCCCGGTGCCATGGGCGCGTTCTCGCTCGACCTGATCCTGCAGCGCACAGAGGCGCTGGGCATGCAGGGCAAGGTGGCCATCAGCCATGGCTTCTGCCTGGGCGACGTGAGCGAACGCGAGCGCGAGGCATTGCTGGCGCGCATGGCCAAGCTCGGCGTGGTGCTCATCACCAGCGCGCCGCCTTCGCGCACCGTGCCGCCCCTCATGGCCTGCAGGCAGGCCGGCGTGACCGTGCTCGGTGGCAACGACGGCATCCGCGACACCTGGTCGCCTTATGGCAACCCCGACATGCTGGAGCGCGCCATGATCATCGGCCTGCGCTACAACCTGCGCCGCGACGACGAGATCGCGGTGGCGCTCGATACCGTCACCCACTCGGGCGCGCGCGGCTGCGGCTTCGAGGCCTACGGGATCGAGGCGGGCTGCCGCGCCGACCTCGTGCTGGTCGATGCGCAGACCGTCGCGCACGCCGTCGTCTCGCGGCCCGTGCGCAAGCTGGTGGTGGCGGGCGGCTGCATCGTGGCGCGCAACGGCGTGCTGCAGGCGGATGTGGCGTCTCTGTGAGGACAGGGCGCAGTCGTGACGGAGGCATCGCCTTCGCGATCGTCATCGTGCTGGTGGCGCTGAACCTGCGCGCCTTTCTCACATCGAGCAGCCCGCTGCTCGAACCCATCCGCCTTGCAACCGGCATCGGCTTTCATGCGGTGGCGCTGCTCACCGTGCTGCCGATGTTCGCCATGGGCGCCACTTCGCTTTTCGGCGCGGCGGTCGGCCAGCGCATTGGCGCGCGCGGCGGCGTCGCGCTCGGGCTGGCGGCCATCGCCCTGGCTTGCGCAAGCCGGTACGTGGCAGGCGGCGCAGCGGCGCTGCTGTGGAGCGCCGCGCTCGCCGGCGCTGGCGTGGGCCTGGTCCAGGCGCTGATGCCCGGCGTGGTGAAGCAGGCTTATCCGACACGCATCGGCGTCATGACGGGGCTGTACTCCGCCGCCATCATGGGCGGCGGCGGCCTCGGCGCCATGGCCAGCCCGTGGGTCGCGCATGCATTCGGCGGCGCGCAGCCCGACTGGCACGCGGGCCTGTCCATCTGGGCGCTGCTTGCCGTCTTCGCACTGCTGTACTGGCTCAACATGCGGCGCATGGAATTCACCGCCGATGCGCCAAGACAAAGCCTCTCGTGGCTGCGCTGCTTCGCAAGCCGCCGCGCGTGGCTGCTGGCCGCGTGCTTCGGCCTCATCAACGGCGGCTACACCAGCCTCGTCGCGTGGCTGCCGCACTTCTATGCACAACAAGGCTGGACCGCGCAGCAGGGCGGATCGGTGCTCGCGCTGATGACCGCCGCGCAGGTGGTTTCAGCACTCGCGATGCCAGCCATCGCCCGCAGTCGCGGCCGTGATCTGCGCCCCTGGCTGGTGCTCACGCTCGTTGCGCAGCTCGCCGGCTTCTGCGCGCTGACCTTCGACGCACCCGTGCCGGCAGTCGCCATCGCCGTCGTGCTGGGCTTCGGCCTCGGCGGCGCGTTCTCGCTGTGCATGGTGCTCGCGCTCGACCACCTGCCCGACCCCGCACAGGCCGGCGCCCTCGCCGGCTTCATGCAGGGCGTGGGCTTCATGATCGCGGCGCTCGCGCCCTTCGTCACCGGCTGGGTGCGCGAGCACACCGGCGGCTTTACGCTCGCGTGGGCCTACCTTGCCGCCGTCGTGGTCGCGCTGCTGCCGCTCGTGCTGTGCTTCGACCCGCGCCGCTATGCAGCGGCCACGGCAGGCCTGTTCGATTCGCGCGCGCCGCAGACTGATGCACCATCTCTCTCCGCGCTCGAAGGCGCGGCCACCAGAAAGGTCTGAGCACCATGTACCAGGAACACTTCATGCAAAGGGCGTTGGCCCTTTCTGCCCAAGCCCTGCAGGAGCCCGGCACCGAGCCCTTCGGTGCCGTCGTCGTGAAAGACGGCGTGATCGTCGGCGAAGGCTTCAACCACTCCGTCGCCCACCACGACCCCACCTCGCACGGCGAAGTCGAAGCCATCCGCGATGCATGCCGCAAGCTCGGTACCGTGAACCTGTCGGGCAGCGAGCTCTACACCTCGTGCGAACCCTGCGCGATGTGCGTGGCGGCAATGCACATTGCGGGCATTGCGAAGTTGTACTACGCGGCTTCGCTTGCGCAGTCGGGCGAAGCGTTCGACGGGGTGACCGTGGCGGCTCGACATCCCATTGACGTGGAAGTCCTGCGTACCGAGGCTGGTGCTGCGCTGGGGCAGCGCAGCCTGCCCGCCGAGCAGAAGATGGACCGCGAGGCCGTCCAGATCCTTTCCGATTGGGCCGCGCCGCGCCGGGGTTCATGAGCCCCGGCTGACCGCTGCCCGGTCGGCGGGGAGTCTGCGGCGTGTGCCGCGGATCGCTCAACTGAGCGGCGTTTCGAATGCGTCATCCGGATTCACGACGATGTTGTTACTCCCCACTGCGCGCTCCTCTGAATAGAGTGCACTCACGGCGCCACGCGAAGCGCGCCGCAGCAAGGAGTCGGCAATGATCTTCATGAGAAGCGACGAGGGCGCGAAAGGGCAGGCCTCGACCCGCGTCGCACGCGCACTCGAAATCCATCGCAGCGTTGTCGCATGCCACGAGCACATTGCGCACGGCAGTGGCGTTCACTCGCTCACCGCGGCACTGATGCTGCCTTGCTACAAGGCCGAGTTCCGCACCCTCGCACTCGCGATGACCTCGCAAGAGGAGCGCGAACTCAGGTACGCGCTCGATTCGGTTTGCGAACCCGCGGCATGAAGACGACTGCCTTCGCAGCAACTTTTGCTCCGCGACGTTGCTCCCGCCGGCCAGGCGAACTATGGCAACAGCTTCGCGACCGCGTCGGTGAACGACGGAACATCGGTGCCGATGTGCGTCGTCGAATACGTCGTTTCCGTGGCCACCAGGCCCCGGTACGAGCGGGCCAGGAGCCGCTTGTACATCCCGCCCACGGGCTCGAAGTTGCACTCCGCGGGGTTGCCGCAGCGCGTGAGAAAGAGCGTGGCGGGCAAGGGCTTGCCGCCGAGCGCGTCGTGCATCTTTTCTTCGAGCGCCTGGTGCCGGTCCGCCTGAACGCCGAACGAGCCTTCGAACGACAGGAAGTGCGAGAACGTCAGCTGGCCCGCCGCGCCCTCCAGAAACAGGGCGATGCCGGCCATGCTGCCGCTCAGCGACAGGCCCGTCAGCAGGCGCCTTCGCGCATCGGCGCGGTATCGCGCTTCGATGAAGGGCACGAGCTCGAGCGCGAGGAAGTCGTGGTACGCAAGGGCCCCGGGCAGCAGGTAGTCCCTTCCGCGTCGGGCCGAACCGCCGATGCCCACGAGGATCGCCTGCGTGCGGCGCGCCTCGAGGACGGCCCTGAAATTCGCGAACCGCGTACCGGGCGGATTGAAGACCGCATCGCCATCCAACGCATAGATGACCGGATACGCCGCCGAGCCGCCGTCGTAGGAGGCGGGCAGGTAGATTTCGAGCGGATAGGTCGCGCCGGTCCTGGCCGAGGCGATGGTGCCGGAGACGACGCGGCTGCTCGCCGCGGGCGGTGCGGCCGGCGCATCGGGAATGGCCGCGCCACCGCCGCTCCACATGCCGAACGCAACCAGAAGCGCGCAGCTTCCGGCCCATGCGAACGCGCGCAGCCAGCGTTCATGCCGCATCGGATGTCCTCCATCGCCTGTGTAGTTTGAAGATGCACCTCTCTTCAGAATGCCACGGGCTGCCGCGATCGCGGCCCAGGCCTGGGTAGACGAGACCCTGAAACAGTCGTATCAATCCCCGGGGCGGGCGACAAGCCGGCCTTCGAGACGAGGCTTGCGGCACCGGCTGCAACCATGTAGAACCATGGCGTTAAAGGCTAAGGCTCACAGGCAGTTCCGGAGCAGTTCGCTGCTCCACAAAGGAGGTGAAGCATGTTGGCAGCCGAATGCGCATGGGCCATCCTGCGCGCCGAGCACGCCCGCACCCGGGAGTTGTTGGCTCGACTCGATACGGCGATGAAGACAGGCGACGGGACGCGCACCGGACAACGCGCGGCGTCTGCCATCGAAGTCATCGAACGTCTCCAGGACTTCGAAGAAACGACCCACCGCCCCAAAGGCGTCGTCATGCTGAACATGCTGCGCGGAAGGTCGAGCGAAGCCGACGAGCTTCTCGATGAACTCGACTCGGAGAGCGAATGCTGCAACGGCCTCCTCTCGCAGGCAAAGACCACCTTGAAGCGCGCCGAAACCGGCGACGCGAGAGCGGCCGCGGAGGCCGAGGCCCTGTTGCAGCGGCACCGGCAGTTCATGAACGTGCACCTGGACAAGGAAGACACGCTCCTTCACTCGCAGACGGCGCTGCTGCTCACGGCAGAGGAATGGGCCGCCGTGGTCTCGTCCATTTCGAAGGAGGTACGCACCGCGAAGGAGCGTGCACGACGACGCTCCCATTGAGCGCGGCGGCGGCTTCAGGGCAGGGGAAGCTCGCGCATCAGGTTGCTGCGCACCCACGTGAACGCGCCGGACTGCACGTTGTCCGCTTGCCAGTGGCGGAATTCGGGGTCGGCCGACAGAGGGTCCGTGACCTTCGCGTATGCGGCCGCGTTTTCGAACTGCACGGTCAGAACATAGTTGCCCAGTTCGCCGGCGGCCACGCTCCATAGCTGCGGGTCGGGCGCACCGTGCTTCTTCCAGAGCGCCGCGCCCACCTTCAGGGCTTCGATGACGGCGCCGAGATCGGCTCCGGGGTTGGGTCGCAGGACATATCGCGCTTCGTAGGCCATGGAAGTCTCCTTGGTCATGGCAGGAGCCGACATTGAAGCACCGGAGTGCCTGAGGGGCAAATCGATCGATGCGGCCCACGGCGCCGGCAGGCGCAGGCGGCCATCAGCGCGTGATGCCGCGCCTGCATGCATGGCAGGAGACGCTGACGATCAGTCCCAGGCCGGCGACAGACCGGCCGGGTCTGTCAGGCGCTCGTTGCGGTCGAGCGCCGCAACCTGCGCCATCTCGGCATCCGTCAAGCGCAGCTGCTGCGCCTTCAGGTTGCCTTCGAGGTTCGCGCGCCTGGTGGACGACGGAATCACCGCGTAGCCCAGCTGCATCGCCCACGCCAGCACCACCTGTGCGGCGGTGGCGTTGCGCGCCTTGGCAATCGCCTCGACGACCGGATCGCCCAGCACCTTGCCGTAGGCCAGCGTCATGTAAGACGTGATGTGGATGCCGGCGCTCTTCGCGAACTCAGCCACCTTGCGGTTCTGCAGGTAGGGGTGCAGCTCGATCTGGTTGGTGGCGATCTGCTCCGCGCCCACGGCCGCAATGGCTTCCTTCATCAGCGCGATGTTGAAGTTAGACACGCCGATGTGCTTCGTGAGCCCCTGCGCCTTGGCCTCGGCCAGCGCACCCATGAACTCGGCCACCGGCACCGCGTTGCCGGGCGAGGGCCAGTGGATGAGCGTGAGGTCGACATGGTCTGTGCGCAGCTTGGCGAGGCTGTCTTTCAGGCTGGGCACCAGCTTGCTCTTGGCGTAGTTGTCCGTCCAGATCTTGGTGGTGATGAAGAGGCTGCTGCGGGCCACGCCGCTTTCGGCAATGGCCTGGCCCACCTCGGCTTCGTTGCCGTAGATCTGCGCCGTGTCGATGGCGCGGTAGCCCACGTCGAGGCCGTTCTTCACCGAGTCGATGACCACCTGGCCCTTCAGGCGGAAGGTGCCGAGGCCGAAGGCGGGAATGGGGTTGTTGTTCGTCTTCATGGCGTTGTCCTTGTGTGTTGAAAAAAGAGGGGGAGGTTCAGTGACCGACCGGCACCGGCCCCGAAGCGCGAACAGGAATGCCTGCACGCCGATCAAGCGTTCCGCTCCACTGCGTGAGGGCCAGTGACACCAGCACCACCAGTGCGCCAATCCATGGCGTGTGCATCAGCCCAAGGTGCGTCACGATCAGCCCACCGATCCAGGCCGCGCCGGCAATGCCGAGGTTGAAGGCCGCAATGTTCAGGCCCGAGGCCACGTCCACCGCCTGCGGCGTGAAGCGTTCGGCCTGCTTCACCACATACACCTGCAGCCCCGGCACATTGCCGAACGCCACCGCGCCCCACATCAGCACCGCCAGCAGGGCCAGCCACTTGTGCGGCGCCGCGAAGTTGAACAGCAGCAGCACCGCGGCCAGCAACGCGAAGATGATCTTCAGCGCCGGAATTGGCCCCTTGCGGTCGGCCAGCTTGCCGCCCCAGATGTTGCCCACCGCCACCGAGATGCCGTAAACCAGCATCACCCAGCCCACCGCCCCGGCGCTGAAGCCAGACACGTCGGTGAGGATCGGCGCGAGAAACGTGAACGGAATGAACGAGCCGCCATAGCCGATGGCCGTCTTCGCATACACCAGCAACAGGCGCGGCTCGGCCAGCACCTTGGCTTGCTGCGCCAGCGAGGCCGGCGGCGTGTGCCGGATGTTGCCGGGCACGAAGATCCAGCTGCCGATGAAGGCGATAACGCCCAGCGCCGACACGGCCAGGAAAGTCTCGCGCCAGCCGAAGTGCTGCCCGATGAACGTGCCCAGCGGCACGCCCGTGACCAGCGCCACCGTGAGGCCCGTGAACATGATCGCGATGGCGCTCGCCGCCTTTTCCTTCGGCACCAGGCCGGTGGCAATGGTCGAGCCGATGGAGAAGAACACCCCGTGCGCCAGCCCCGTGAGCACGCGGGCGGCAATCAGCGATTCATAGCTCGGCGCCTTCCACGCCAGCAGATTGCCGACCGTGAACAGCGCCATCAGCCCGAGCAGCAGCGCCTTGCGCGGCAGCTTGCCCGTGAGGGCGGTGAGCACCGGCGCGCCAATGGCAACGCCCAGTGCGTAGAGGCTGACCAGCAGGCCGGCGGAGGGGAGGCCGATGCCGAGGTCGGCGGCCACAGTGGGGATGAGGCCAACGATGACGAACTCGGTCGTCCCGATGGCGAAGGCGCTGAGAGTCAGCGCGAGCAAGGCGATTGGCATGAGAGCACTCCTTCTTGGATGTAGAGGAGTGTCTTGCGGTTACCTTTGCGGATAAATGGGGGTTGGGGCAGAAGATAGTTGTGTTGTCGTCAAGTATCGGTGGCGCTCGGCTTGCGATTTCCGTGCATGCAAACTCTAGAAGCGACGGCTGCAACGGGTGAAGCGCTGCGACAGAACATCGGCAGCACCCAATAGCATCGGCCATGCGCCCCGACAACGGGTACGCGCCAACCGGCAACGCTGCGCATTCCGCTTTTCTTCTCCTCCCCACAACAAAACCGATGCCAGCTCCGCCCGTCGCCGACAACAAGCCCGAGGCCATTCCCACCGCCCCCTGGGCCCGTCTGCGCGACATGGTCGCGGCGCGAACCCCTGCGGACGGCCGCACCGATGCGCTGTATCCAGGGCTGCGCTGCTACCGGTTCTCGCGCCCGGTGCGCTACGAGAAAACCCAGCGCCTCACGCCGGGCGTGGTGGTGGTGTTGCAGGGCCGCAAGACCGCACACCTCGGCGACCGTCGTTCGCTCGACTACGGCGCCACGCAATGCCTGGTGCTCGGGGCCGAGGTGGCGTGCCTCGGCACGGTCGTCGGGGCGAGCGCCGAGCATCCGTACCTCGCGATTCATCTCGACCTGCCGCCCGACATGCTGGTCAAGTCTTTCGTCGCGCTGGCGGAAAGTGGCACGCTGGCCGAGCCGGCCCGTGTGACCGAGAACTTCACGGCTGCGGTGGGGCCGGAAGTGGTCGAGGCCTTTGCCCGCCTGCTGCTGGCGGCCGACGACCCGGTGGATCGCCGCACGCTCGCGCCGCTGGCGGTTGAAGAAATCGTGCTGCGGCTGCTGCGCTCCGAGGCCGCGGCCGCCATCCGCAGCGCGGGTGCCGTTACCAAGGCCGGTGCACGCATACAGACGGCCATCGCCTTCATGCGCCGCCATCTGGGCCGGCCACTGTCGGTGGCCGAGATTGCCAGCCACGTGCACATGAGCCCTTCGCATTTCGCGCACAGTTTTCGCGAGGTGGCCGGGGTCACGCCGATGCGCTGCATTCGCGACCTGCGCCTGGAAGAGGCGCGCATGCTGATGCTGGGCGCGGGGCTGCGGCCCGGCGATGCGGCGGCGAAGGTGGGGTTCGAGAGCGCGGCGCATTTCAATCGCGCGTTTCGCAGGCGGTTCGAGGCAACGCCCGCCGAGTACGTGCGGCGCGTGCAGGCGGGTTGATGGGCTGAAGGGCTGATGCGGGGGATGGCCGGTCGCATCCTTCGCAGCCATGGTCAATTTCTTCGCAGCTTCGCGCCTTGGCGCGGGAGAGGGCGCTGGCTAACCTGCGTTCTTCCTTTTTCTTCAAGCCAGCGACAAAGAAATTTCCATGAACCCGATCAACGTCATCATCACTTTCGAAGCCAAGCCCGAGCGCGCATCCGCGTTCGCTCAACTCATGCAGCAGGTCAAGCAGTCGCTGCCATCGGCGGATGGATGCCGTGGCGTGCGGTTGTATGGGCACGGCGACAACGTCTGCATGTTCACGCTGGTCGAGTCGTGGGAGTCTCGGAACAAGCATGAGGCGCATATCGCAGGCGTGGTGTCGTCCGGTGCTTGGGACACGATGGCGGCTGAGCTGGCTGGGGCGCCTGTCAGTAGCTATTGCAACGAGCTTTGATTTGAGGGCGGCAGCAGGAAGCAATCAGGCAACTGGTGCGGCCGCCCCCTCCAGCAGCCACTTCCGAAACGCCATAGCCCGCGAGTCCTCCGCGCTCCCCTCAGGGCACACCAAGTAGTACGCATTGAGCTCGGATAGGCGGACCGGAGCTCACGTCGATCACGGACGCAGATAACGAGCTTGCGCAGGCTGCGTCAACGAGAGGGGCAGTCTTGAAGTGACACTATGATTTCGTGAGGGCCATGTTGGCCCTCCGCCGAGTTGGCTAAGACAAAAAATAGTGGCGCCGTCGGCGACTCAAGCATGAGCCACTGTAAGAAATCAAGGGAGTTGAAATGGCCAATGAAAACATGTCTATGAGCGCCAGCGGGCGTGCCGAGCTTCGCCGTCGCGAGGATGTTCGCCTTCAGTACTACAACGATCTGGCGAACAACTGCACATTTGGAGTCGGCGCTCTCGCGCATCACGGTCCTTGCACCGCAGAAGAACTGGTACGCCCCGTTACAGCCGCGCAGGTCGATGCCCAGTTGGCAACCAGACTACACACCGCCGAGGCCGGTGTCCGCCGGCACGTGAACAGGCAGACGCTTACGCAAGCCCAGTTCGATGCGCTGGTGAGCTATACCTTCAACCTCGGTGTGACGGGCGCAAGGTCGGTGCTGGACGCGGCCAACCGGGGTGCTGATGCCGATGTTGTGACTCATATGAATAACAACGTTTTTGTGCGTCCCCGCGATGCCCGGGGTCGTCGTTTGCGGGCCATCCGTTCGCAGGGTCTGGCAAACCGTCGGCGTGAGGAAACAGCGCCGTTTCAGCCTGCACAACCCACCGCTCGGCCTGCACGATGAAGCGCGTAGCGGCTCTATTGCTGGGGGCACTCGCGATTGCAGGCGCGGCCGCGTCTTCGTCCCCCCCGAAGTACCAGCCCGGCCCCGAAGAGGTGGTGGCTGCATTGGCGCATCGCTCCGGGCTGGCCGAAGACGCGCTGCGTGGCCTCCTGTCCAACTGCGATGCCAGTCAATCTGCAATGAACATCTGTGCATACCGTGACGCTGTCGCGGCGGAGCTGGTTCTTCAGCACGCTATCGCCAACAAGGCAGAGCAGTTGCCGGCCTGCAAGGACCGGCTCGAAGCCACGATTTCCCGCTGGGCAGCCGCGCGTGATCGCGGTTGCAAACGCAGCGCCGCCAAGGCCTATGGTGGCGGATCGCTCGAGCCGATGGCCATGTCGATGTGCGTGCAGCATGAGAACGAGCAAATGGCCAAGAAGGTCGAGCGCCAGCGCAGCTGCGATCGCTAGGTACTTCTGGCGCCCTTCACGCAGGGGGCGTGCCGGGCCCCGTCTCAGCGCGCAGGTGTTTGGGTTTCCACGGGAGACGTGTCGATCATCTCTACAGCCAATGGCTCGGTGAAGATCCGCTTGAGGCGCTGCCCCGTCCACAGATAGTAGAACTTGCCTTCCGGAGGCTTCTCATTGAAGCTGCCGGAGATGATCAGCAGCCGGCTGTCGAGCCGGAAATCCACCCGCTCATCGCCGTTGCCCATGGCGCCCACGATCGCATCGACGCTGGGAAGGGTGTAGGCCTGGCCCGTGTTCTGGTCGAGTACCGCGAAGTTGCGGCAGTCGGTGCCGCATCCCCAGGCTGCCACCCGCAGATGGCCGGCGAAGTTGGGCGGCTCGTTGTAGGCGTGGTGGATGACTGTGGTGTAGCGCCGGGCCGTTCGGGTCGTCAGCCGCAGTGGTGGGTGTGAGCCTGCAAGGGGTTGATCGCGCGCGGTGGTCGGGTAGTCGATGAACTGCGGCGGCGCTTTCGGTGCCGCGGCGGCGGTGGCCGGGCACAGCAGGATCATCGAAAGCGCGGAGGCAATCGCCAGGTCTTGCGGGAGTGTGAAGCGTCTTGCACTCGGGGCGGATTGAATCGTTGGGCTCATGGGTCTTGCCGATGAAAAAGGCGGGAGGTGCGGCGGGGGAGTTCGGTGGCGCCGGGCATGAGCTGAAGATACATGTTCGGGTCGCAGCCCATCGAAGTCATCGATGCCGGCCGCGGCCACATAGGAGGGCATCCGGCGATCACGGCGAGCAAGCGGGCACTTCGTGAAGTCGTCCACGTTCGAGCTGTGCGCGGTGCTACTTTTGGGTGCTTACGCGAAGGCTGCAGCGCCTTACATAATCGAACAAAGCTCGCCCTGGTCCACAGCGGCGGTCATCTGCAGGGAGATCCCATGTCCATCCACGACGGCGTGTGTGCACGCACGTCCTTGTCGCCATGACGCGGCGCGTCACCATCGCCACGCCGGCAGGCGATGCGCTTCAGTTCCATCGCCTGGCCGGCCGCGAAGCACTCAGCCAGCCGTACACCTTCGACGTCGATCTGCTGGGCAGCCACAACGCCATCGACCCCAAGGCGCTGCTCGGGAAAAGCGCCTCCGTCGCCATCGAGACGGAGCATGGCGACACCCGCCATCTCGGCGGCATCGTGACCAGCTTCGGGCTGTCTCAAGAAGACAGCCGGCAGTCTTTCTACAGGATGCGGCTGCGTCCCTGGCTTTGGCTGGCAACGCGCAGAAGCGACTACCGCATCTTTCAGGACCAAACGGTTCCCGACATCGTGACGGCCGTCCTCGGGCGCTACGGCTATCCCATGGAGCAGAAGCTCAGCCGCAGCTACCGCGCCTGGGACTACTGCGTGCAGTACGGGGGGCCGACCGGCGGGGAAACGGACTTCGAGTTCGTCTCGCGCCTGTGCGAGCACGAGGGCATCTACTACTTCTTCCGCCACGAGGCCGGGCAGCACACGCTGGTCTTCGCCGACGACATCGCGAGTTCCCACGGCCCGCTGCCCGGCGGCGAAGAGCTTCGCTACCACCCCGACGAAAAGGCCGGCATGACCGGTGGCCTGGAGCCTGCCGAACGCGTCACCGAATGGATGCAGCACGAGAGCATGCGCCCCGGCCGGCACCAGCGCCGCCACTATGACTTCGAGAAGCCCAAGGCCGACCTGACCACCCAGCGGCAGATGCCGCCCGGCCACGACCACGACGGTTTCGAACAGTACGAATGGCCTGGCAACCACACCGAGCTCGGCGATGGCGAAACCTATGCGCGCGTGCGCAACGAAGAGCAACTGAGCGAGCGCAGCCGTGCGAGCGGGCGCTCGAACCGGCGCGACCTGGCGCCGGGCTTCACCATGCGCCTGGCCAGCCATCCCCGCGCCGACCAGAACCAGCAGTACCTGCTGCTCGGCGTGGACTACGACCTCCAGGAAAACCTCCAGGCCAGCGAAGGCGCGAGCGCCTCCGAGGGCTCCGTCCAGCGCTTTGCCTTCGACGTGCAGCCCACCACCTACGCATGGCGGCCGAAGCGCAGCACCGTCAAGCCGCGCACGCGGGGGCCCCAGACCGCCGTGGTCGTCGGCCCGGCCGGCGAGGAGATCTGGACCGACAGGTACGGGCGGATCAAGGTGCAGTTCTTCTGGGACCGCCTGGGCCAGCACAACGAGAACTCCAGCTGCTGGCTGCGCGTGTCGCTCGGCTGGGCCGGCTCGACCTTCGGCATGGCCGCGTTGCCGCGCATCGGCCAGGAGGTGGTTGTCGATTTCCTCAACGGCGACCCGGACCACCCCATCGTCGTCGGCCGGGTGCACAACGCCGACGAGATGCCCGCCTGGCAGTTGCCCGAGCAGAAGCACCTGGCGGGCCTGCGCAGCCGCGAGCTCAAGGGCGGCCAGAGCAACCACCTGGCGCTCGACGACACGACCGGCAAGATCCAGGCGCAGCTCAAGAGCGACCATCAAAGCTCCAGCCTGAGCCTGGGCCACATCGGGCGCATCGACGACACCGCGGGGCGCAAGGACGATCGGGGCCAGGGCTTCGAACTGCGCACCGATGGGCATGGCGCCATCCGGGCGAAGGCGGGCCTGCTCGTCACGACCGAGCCGCGGCCCAACGCCCAGGCCCACATCACCGACATGCGCGAGACGGTGGGCCGGCTGACGCAAGGCCGTGACCTTCACGAGAGCCTGGCGGAGGCGGCCAAGGGTGCCAAGGCACACGAAGCGGGCGACCAGGACGAGGTCGCCAAGGGCCTCAAGGAGCAGAACGATGCGATCAGGGGCAGCGGCGGCAACGCGGCCCAGGGCGAATTCCCCGAGTTCCAGGAGCCGCACCTGACGCTGGCGAGTCCGGCCGGCATCCAGGCCACGGCACAGGGCTCCACGCACATCGTGAGCGTCGAGCACACGGCCATCACCAGCGGGGCGCATGCCAGCTTTGCCACCGGCAACAGCTTCCTGGTGAGCGCCAAGGACGCGGTGCGCATGGTCGCCTTCAACAACGGCATCCGCATGGCGGCCGCGGCCGCCGACATCGACATCACGGCGCTGAAGGACAGCATCAACGTACTGGCCAAGCTCAACGTCAAGATGGAGGCCAACCGGATCACCATCACGGCGAAGGAAGAGGTTCTTATCAACGGCGGCTCCAGCTATACGCGCTGGAATTCCGGTGGCATCGAGAGCGGCACCAACGGCCTGTGGCGCGCGCATGCCGCATCGCACTCGCTGGTGGGGCCGAAGAGCGACGGGCAGCCCCGGTTGCCCCAGCCGACGCAGCTGCCGCGGGGGCAGCTCGACCTGTACCACCAGTACGTCAAGGCCGACGGCGCCAAGCGCCAGGGCGTGAAGCAAGGCGACTACACGGTGGTCGACTCCGACGGCGGCACGCACACCGGCAAGCTCGACGCGAACGGCTTCGCCTCCGTGGCGGGGCTTCCGCTCGGCCAGGCCAAGGTCACGTTCGGCGGCGATCCGAGCGATCCCTGGGACACGGGCAGCTACTTCGGCCTGCCGAACCGCTGGCCCGCCCAGCCCGCGAGCGACAAGTCCATCGATGCGGGAGGTGGCGGATCGAGCTTGCTCGGCGGCGCAGCAACGGGCCTGCTGGGCCAGGCTGGTGGAGCACTGGGCAGGGCGGCCGGCCTCGTGAGCCAGGCCAGCGAGGCGGCAAGCACGGCGCAGCAGGCCGTCGGCGCCGTGCAGGCCATCCAGCAAGGCGGCGCCAAGGCATTGCTGGGCCAGGTCGGCCAGGCGGCCAGCGGCATGGCCGCGCAGACCGTGGGCGCCATGGTGCCCAAGCTGCCCGCGCCGCTGCCTTCGATGCCGACGCTGCCGCTCGGCCAGACGCCGGGCTTCGCGGGCTGATCGCCGGCACCGCTCGACGACGACCACCAGAGAACAAGGGAGAGATTCGCGAATGGCTGACCAGGCCCCCCAGAACGACGCGCAAGCCAAGGAGCGCGAGCGCCAGACCGCGGTGGCGCCGCTCAACACCATCGGCGAGGAAGACATCGGCGCCGGCGCCGCCAAGATCGACAAGTGGCTGCGCAAGCTCACCAACGACTACGTCACGCTGAACGTGCTGACGACCTTCGCGGGCAGCCTGCCGGTCATCGGCAACATCATGGCGCTCATCGACGCGGTCTGGGACCTCGTCGAGATGGTCACCAAGAAGGCGTACAGCGATGTGCTGCAGTGGGTGAGCCTGGCCATCAACCTGCTGGGCGTGATCCCGTTTCCGCCCGCCACCGGCGCGGCGCGCATGAGCCTGCGGCCCATGCTGCACCTGCTCAAGCAGGAGATCGCCAAGTCGGCCAGGAACGTGGTGCCGAACATCGGCGAGGCGTTCATCGCCGTGCTCGTCACCCACCTGAACGACACCATTGCCGGCACGCTCGACAAGTTCGTGGACGAGGCGCTCGGCCAACTCGACGGCTTCCTGCAGTCCTGCGCGAAAAAGGTCGACGGCATCGCCGACGCGCTGATCGGCGCGCTGCAGGTGGCGCTCGGCGAGAAGCCGGTGTTCGCGACGGGCGTTGCTGCCGAGAGGAACACCTACGACCCCAAGACCCAGAGCACCTGGAGCCGCATGATGGCCGCCGCGGCCGAGGCCGCGAAGAAATCCGCCAACTACGTGGCGGCCACCACGAGCCACTATGCGCTGCCCGACAGCGCCAAGGCGATGATCCGGGACACCGTCGCCAGTTTGACCGACCTCAAGGGCATGGCGCGGCGGCAGATCATGCGGCTGGGCGACGAGGGCCTGCAGTACGGCATCAAGTGGATGATCAAGATCCTCAAGGATGCGTTGCTCAGGCGCAAGGGAAAGCACAGCGCCAACATTTCCGCGAACCACGGAACGCAGGTGGAGAGCAAGAAGCCCGGCGGGGAGCACGGCGCCACGTCCGCCCAAGTGCCGGCCAGCGGCGACCCCAGCTGCAAGAACTGCACGAATGCCGCCGCGGGCGGCGCCATCAGCCTGGCCACCGGCTGCGAGAGCTTCGGCCACACCGACTTCGTACTCGGCGCGCCCCTGCCCATCGCCTGGACGCGCACCTACCGCAGCGACCTGGCCGCCTTCGACCAGGGCAGCCTCGGCGCGCGCTGGATCACGCCCTACAGCACGCGCGTGGACGTCGCCAAGGCCGCCAAGGGCCGCCGCCAGGGCCAGATGAGCCTGATCTATCACGGCGCCGACGGCCGCAGCCACGCCTTTCCGCTGCTGGCCGTGGGACAGAGCCATCGCAACCCGATCGAGGAGATCACCCTCACGCGCCTCAGCGAGCGCCTGCTGGCGGTCGACTTCGGCAAGCCCATGCCGGCCGGCGAAGCCGCCGACTGGCGCGAGACCTACGAGCTCGTCGACACCATCGCCGCCAAGGCCGGCTCGCAGGGCAAGCAGCACTTCCGGCTGGTGGCGCAGCACACGCGCAGCGGCGCCGCCATCGGCCTGCGCTATGACCACGTGATTGCGGCCACCGGCGAGCAGGTGCTGAGCGACATCGTCAGCAGGCAGGGCGAGGCCATCATCGCCCACGTCGGCACCCAACCCGATGCGCAGACCGGCCTCATCAAGGCCCTGTGGGAGCTGAAGGACGACCGCGTCGTTCGCCAGCTGGCCGCCTACACCCACGATGGCGAAGGCGACCTCGCCACCGCGCAGGACGAGAACGGCGCCGGCTGGCAGTACAGCTACAGCCACCACCTCGTCACGCGCTACACCGACCGCACCGGCCGCGGCATGAACCTGCAGTACGACGGCACCGGCGCCGACGCCAAGGCCGTGCGTGAGTGGAGCGACGACGGCAGCTTTGCGCTCACGCTCGAGTGGGACAAGAACATCCGGCTCACCTACCTGACCGACGCCCTCGGCGCCGAGACCTGGTACTACTACGACGTGCTGGGCTACACCTACCGGATCATCCACCCGGACAAGCGCGAGGAATGGTTCCTGCGCGACGATGCCAAGAACATCACGCGCCACATCCACACCGACGGCACCACCGACGACTACGTCTACGACGCCAACGGCAACCTCAAGACCCACACCCGCGCCGACGGCAGCAGCGTGCACTACGCCTACGACCCGCGGCACCGTGTCACCGGCATCCTCGATGCCGAAGGCGGCGCCTGGAAGCGCGACTACGACGCGAACGGCAACCTCACCGAAGAGATCGATCCGCTCGGCCACAAGACCGAATACGCCTACGACCCCGCCGGGCGTCCGGTGCGCATCACCGACGCCAAGGGCGGCGTCAAGACCCTGGCCTACACCCCCGACGGCCAGCTGGCCAGCCACACCGACTGCTCGGGCAAGACCACCCAGTGGGCCTACGACGGCCGCGGCCGCCTGGCCAGGATCACCAACGCCCTGGGCCAAGCCACCCGGTACCGCTACACCGAAGCCGGCGAAACCGCGCAGGCCGCGATGCCGGCGGACCACGCCAACCACCCGGGCCAGCTCGAGGAGATCGTCCACCCCGACAACACCAGCGAGCACTTCGCGCACGACGCCGAGGGCCGCCTGCTCGCCCACACCGACGCGCTGGGCCGCCGCACCAGCTACGCCTACACCCGCGCCGGCCTCGTGTCCCAGCGCACCGACGCGTCCGGCCACACCCTCAAGTACCACTGGGACCTGCTGGGGCGCCTGCGCGAACTGCACAACGAGAACGGCAGCCGCTACGACTTCCGCTACGACCCGGTCGGCAGGCTGCTCGAGGAAACCGGCTTCGACCGCAAGACCACCCAGTACCGCTACGACGAAGCCAGCGGCGTGCTGGCCGAGGTCATCGAAGCCGGCCACAGCACCCGGCTCGAATTCGATCCCCTGGGCCGCCTGAGCGAGCGCCAGGCCGGTGACCAGGCCGAGCGCTTCGCCTACGACCGCAACGGCCGCCTGGTCGAGGCCACCAACGCCGAGGCCAGGCTCCAGTGGTTCTACGACCGCGCAGGCAACCTGGTGCGCGAGCACCAGCACTACCTGGACCATGGCCACACGGCGGTCTGGCAGCACGGCTACGACGAGCTCCACCAGCGCGTTGCCAGCGTCCGCCCCGACGGCCACATCACCCAATGGCTCACCTACGGCTCCGGCCACGTGCACGGCCTGCTCGTGGACGGCCAGGACATCCTGGGCTTCGAGCGCGACGACCTGCACCGCGAGATCGGCCGCGACCAGGGCAACGGCCTGCACCAGGGCTCGAAGTACGACCCGGCCGGCCGGCTGCTGGAGCAGCAGATCTCGCAGACGAAACCCGGCGCGGTCGAGGCCGTCGGCATCCGCCGCAGCTATGCCTACGACAAGGCCGGCCAGCTGGTGGCCATCGGCGACAGCCGCCGCGGCAACCTGAGCTACCGCTACGACCCCGTGGGGCGCCTGCTCGAAGCCCACAGCCGCCTGGGCCGCGAGACCTTCGCCTTCGATCCGGCGGGCAACATCGGCAACCCTTCCGACACCAATGCCGACACACAGGCGACCGGCCGCGTCACCACCCGCGTGGCGGTGCGCCTGGGCGGCGATGGCCGCAGCATGGCCGGCCGGCTGATGGACAACCTGCTCAAGGACTACGCCGGCACCCACTACAAGTGGGACGAGCGGGGCAACCTGGTCGAGCGCAGCCGCAACGGAGAAAAGAGCACCTTCACCTGGGATGGCTTCAACCGCATGCGCAGCGCCGAGACCTTCGGTGAGACCACGAGCTTCAGCTACGACGCGCTGGGCCGGCGCATCGCCAAGCGCACCAGCGATGCAGTGACCCTGTTCGGCTGGGACGGCGACACGCTGGCCTTCGAGAGCACGCAGAGCACCGAGGGCCAGCAGGAGCATCAAGCCTGGCGCGGCGACAGCGTGCACTACATCCACGAGCCCGGCTCCTTCGTGCCGCTGGTGCAGATCCGGCAGGCGCAGGCGGTGGCGCTGAGCCAGACCACGGACGTGAAAGCACTGATCGCGGCCAACGGCGGGCGCTACGACATCGAGCAGGATTCGCTGTGGAACGGGGAGCAACTCAAAGCGCCCCAGCCCTTCTCAAGAGAGGAGATCGCGTTCTACCAGTGCGACCACCTGGGCACCCCGCAGGAGCTGACGGACCATGAAGGACGCATCGCCTGGTCGGCCAGCTACAAGGCCTGGGGGGAAGCGAAGCAGGCGATCAGCGAGGCGGGGCGCAAGGCGGGGTTCAGGAACCCGATCCGGTTCCAGGGGCAGTACTTTGACGATGAGACGGGGCTGCACTACAACCGGTATCGGTATTACGACCCGGCGGTAGGGAGGTTCGTCTCTAAAGATCCGATAGGGTTGCTGGGAGGGATCAATCTCCAGCAGTACGCGCCGAATCCGGTGGAGTGGGTTGATCCATTGGGCTTGGCGGGGAATAGAGCCAATCGCAGGGCCGGACAAATCCTCCAAGACCAGCAAGCCGCCTCGGGCGGGCACGCTTATTCGCGGCATGGCGCGCAGACGACCATGGCGCAGCAGGAACATCGGGCCATTACCGGCATTCCTCCCGATGATCCGTGTCCGAGAAGACCTCGACCGGTGAACTCCACCCGATTCCTTAGCAACGTCGATCAGTTAGATGCCATTCAGCGCGCAAATCGGGAGATGGATAGAACTGGAAGTTCGCGTGTAACCGTTGATATGAGGCGTGTTATCGGTGAGGGATATAGAAGAGGTGGAGGTTGTCCGGAGACAACCACAAAGGCAACCGTATTTCGAGGGCCAAATGGAACAATCACTGCATACCCGGAACTTGGGCCTTGATCTATGAAGCAAATCTTCCCTGACTACATCCGTGAACTGGACTACTACTTGGGGTCCATGAGCGACGACGACCTAGCCGATTTCTACATTAATGATGCTGATTGCCGCACCAAGTTGTTTGACGCGATGAAGGTCGATTTCGATCGCTTCGGTCCTTTGAGCAAGCAACGGGTTCTGGAGGCTATCGAATTCATCCTCTCTTCGGGTCAGATTGACAAGTTTTGGGGGTACGTTGTGCCGCAAGCAGTGCCACTTGATGAAGTCGAAGACAAGCCGGGCTACTTGCGCGCGCTCTACGAGAAGTTGGTGGGGCATGAGCCGCTACAAAGAGACTTCGGCTCGGATGTGGAATTGGTCGATGCCATCGGGCCACACGGCATCGATGTCAGGCAATAGCTCAAGGACTATGCAGGCACCCACTACAAGTGGGACGAGCGGGGCAACCTGGTCGAGCGCAGCCGCAACGGAGAAAAGACCACCTTCACCTGGGACGGCTTCAACCGCATGCGCAGCGCCGAGACCTTCGGTGAGACCACAAGCTTCAGCTACGACGCGCTGGGCCGTCGCATCCCCAAGCGAAGCTCACACGCGACGACCTTGTTTGGCTGGGACGGCGACACGTTGGCCTTCGAGAGCACGCAAGCATCGAGGGCCGCCAGGAATACCTGGGGCCGCGGCGACAGCGTGCACTACATCCACGAGCCCGGCTCGTTCGTGCCGCTGGTGCAGATACGACAGGCCCAAGCCGTTGCGCTGAGCCAGACCACCGACGTGAAGGCACTGATCGCAGCCAACGGCGGGCGCTACGACATCGAGCGGGATCCGCTGTGGAACGGGGAACAGCTCAACCAGCCGCCCCAGCCCTTCTCAAAAGAGGAGATCGCGTTCTACCAGTGCGACCACCTGGGCACGCCGCAGGAGCTGACGGACCATGAGGGACGCATCGCCTGGTCGGCCAGCTACAAGGCCTGGGGGGAGGCCAAGCAGGCGATCAGCGAGGCGGGACGCAGGGCCGGGTTCAGGAATCCGATCCGATTCCAGGGGCAGTACTTTGACGACGAGACGGGGCTGCACTACAACCGGTATCGGTATTACGACCCGGTGAGTGGGCGGTTCGTAGGCAGAGATCCGATCGGGCTGGCAGGAGGCACGAACCTTCATTTGTTTGTGCCAAATCCTGTGCAGTGGGTCGACCCATTTGGGTTGACGTGTCATCCCACTAGGCGTGCCAGTCTAAGAGAAATCCGCAGACAGCTTGGAATTCCAATGTCTCAGCAACCCATAGGTCAAAAAATGATTCCACTGACCGACTCAACAGGCGGTTGGATTCTGGGGGAGGACAAGAAGCCGATCATGACGCGGGAGTTGACTTATCAAGTCAACGGAAAAAACGTAGTCGTTCAAGATCACTCTGCCGGCCACTATTACGGCGAAGGTGGAGTTGGAGATCAACCATCTCACCATAATGTTCGTCCAGAACAAAATACCCGAACCGGAAAAGTTGACGGAATGGACGATCACTATTACTTCAATTGCCGGAATAAAAAATGAATACCTCTCATAGGATCTTAAACCCTCAGGCATTATTATCGCTGTACGATGAATTTCCATCCCTAAAAGGATCCGAAATAGTAGAAATCCTATTTAAGCGCGACGAACCCAGGGTTTCTGTAAAAATCATGACCAGCAAAAAGCCCATACGCACTCCCACCAGATGGCCTCAAAGCTTTGATGTGATTTATCTGGCAATGTCTTTTATTGGGACCAGGAAAATTTCTCAACACGGCTGGGGGCACGCCAATATTGTGGATCAATTCGACATTGAAAACTCAAGTGATTCAGTGTCTGTGCGCATATCCTGCAATAATGATTTCTCGCTCTCCTTTGATTGCGACTGGATTTCGGTTGATAGCCTTGCCCCAGGAAGTATCGGAACTCCATAGCGATTCAAGACTATGCGGGAACCCACTACACGTCGGACGAGCGGGGCAACCTGATCGAGCGCAGCCGCAACGGAGAAAAGACCACCTTCACCTGGGACGGCTTCAACCGCATGCGCAGCGCCGAGACCTTCGGTGAGACCACAAGCTTCAGCTACGACGCGCTGGGCCGTCGCATCGCCAAGCGAAGCTCACACGCGACGACCTTGTTTGGCTGGGACGGCGACACGCTGGCCTTCGAGAGCACGCAAAGCATCGAGGGCCGCCAGGAATACCTGGGGCCGCGGCGACAGCGTGCACTACATCCACGAGCCCGGCTCCTTCGTGCCGCTGGTGCAGATACGACAGGCCCAAGCCGTTGCGCTGAGCCAGACCACCGACGTGAAGGCGCTGATCGCAGCCAATGGCGGGCGCTACGACATCGAGCAGGATCCGCTGTGGAACGGGGAGCAACTCAACACGCCCGCCCCGTTCGCGAAGGAAGAGATCGCGTTCTACCAGTGCGACCACCTGGGCACGCCGCAGGAGCTGACGGACCACGAGGGACGCATCGCCTGGTCGGCCAGCTACAAGGCCTGGGGGGAAGCCAGGCAGGCGATCAGCGAGGCGGGGCGGAAGGCCGGGTTCAGGAATCCGATCCGGTTCCAGGGGCAGTACTTTGACGATGAGACGGGGCTGCACTACAACCGGTATCGGTATTACGACCCGGTGGCGGGGAGATTTATATCGAAGGATCCTATTGGGTTACAGGGTGGTGAGAATGGCTATTTGTATGCACCCAGCGCGATTGAATGGGCCGATCCTCTGGGGTTATGCCCGATCGGCGCCCAGCGACGACAACAAACGCAAGGCGATGTCACTTTACCGACCGCCAGGGCTGCCCGGCGTGCTGCGATGAGAGCTCAGAATATTCCGACTTCGAGAAGCTATTCCACCGTATTGCGCCCTGACGGCGTAGATAGCTCAGGTGGCAAAATGTACATCGAAGAAATTCGCGACGGCGGCCAAAACTCAGGCGGCCCCCGGAAGATTGGTGAAGTCAAAGTGCATCCTGACGGGCATCAATTTCCGCCAACAAGGCAGACCCCTTGTCCAACTTATGAGCTGCCTCACTACCATGACCCCGATGGCCAGCACATCTCCTATGAACGTGGGCATGTTCGCCCGACAAACAAGTACGGCCGATGAGTAGCTTCTCTACTTTCAACGATACGGGCGGAATAGTTTTCCGCGAAGCAACTTCACTCGATCTCGGAGCTGATGCTTTCTGGTTTCGATTTCATACAGCTGCAGACATGTATCGGCTATCCACAGCAACACTTCCGACGTTCGGCATGACGAAGGCTTTTTTGTTGACAGAGATTTTGCCTGGCGCAGTCAACCCCAAACTTAGCGAATTTCAAGGCGCGTTTGGCCGAGCAAAGTTGCTAGAAATGAATCGACGCAGAATCTTCAGAAGAAAACTGATTGGATCTTCCGAGAGTTTCTTCTTGGACGGTGCTTCCGCTTTCCAAAGTGAGGACTGGAGAAACTACCTGAGATCTGTGTACAACACAGCAGCCGGATTCCTTTTGGTTGGAAATGAAGATGTTACCTCGGCAGTAGAGGGCGCAATTCAACTTGGAAGTTTTTCAGAATTCCTGAAATTCTTGATTCTTCGTTGCCATTCGGTTGGGGTATTCATGGAGGACCACCGAGGCATGAGAAGCATAGTGTTTGTCGGGAACTCCAGTGTTAATTTGATGGAATCCATGGCTGAATATAAGTCTGAATCCTCAGATGCAGTGCTTGAGTCGGTACGTGCGTATGGTGATCGGCTGGCAAACAGAGGATTGATTGAACGGGCTCTGCGAGTTTATTGAGTCAATTTGTATGGTGATGGGCCTGCACCAGGGCTCGCGCTACGACCCGGCCGGCCGACTGCTGGAGCAGCAGATCTCGCAGACCCAACCCTGCGAGGCCGTCGGCATCCGCCGCAGCTATGCCTACGACAAGGCAGGCCAGCTGGTGGCCATCGGCGACAGCCGCTGCGGCAACCTGACCCGGGTGGGGCGCTTCCTGGAAGCCCACAGCCGCCTGAAGCACAAATAATGACATTCAATTTAACAAGGGCTCAAGAGAAGAGACTTTTTCTTCTGCAGAAGAAAAATTTCGAGGAATTGGGGATTAAATCGGATTCAATCTTAGATTTAATTCAATTCCCTGAATCTTCGGTTTTTATTGAGAGAGTAAAAACCATTGCGGACTCCAAGCGCGGCACAGAGATACAAGGCGCAGTCCACTTATTCGTACATTTATTCGAGTTTGCCGCCATTCAAAGTACGGCACTCTTCCTGATTCTTCCCGGTCTTTCGCCTCAAACCGGGTTCACTTATGCACGATATCCTGTAATTAAGGTCAAGGCAAGGCAATTACGTCCCCTCCTTGAATCAATACAAGGAAGGTTTATTGAGGTGGACTATTTTGCCTTGGTTTCCGAAGATTTTAAGCACGGCGTTGTTTTTGATATCTACGCGGGAAATCCAGAAATTCACGGCACGGACAAAGAAATTTGCCGAATTACCAAATGGTAAGTCTGCGCCATACAACTGTCGAGGCAGTAAAGATTCGAGCGCCAACGTCTTTTATGCACAGCCTCTACAAGGAGCAAAACACAAAGGATTTGGTCATCTTCAAAATACATCCGGATGCTATTTTTGAGGTGCAAGAACTAGAATACGACATCAAGCTATTCATAATCGAAAAATCTATTTAGATCTCGCATATTTCGAACGTCAACATTTTCAGCCTTGTCGCACTTATCGTAAATCAGGGAGCCCAATGAAACGACTCATATTGACACTACTGGTCTTGGCAGCCAACACCAGTTTTTCCTCGGAGACCGCATCCAAGGAAATCAATCTCGGCAAATTACACCAAAGCTACGTAAAGGCGGGTTACTCGACCATGGATTTGCCAGAATTCAATAAGAGAGTCGCATTTTCCGGCGTAGTGGTCGGCGGACCGACCAAAGGCTTCAAAAGAGGGCCAGATAGCGCGAATGGCGGTGTTTTGCTCAAAGTAGGCGTTGCCGGGTCGGAAAACGAACTCGCTCGTATGGTTGCCCGCGATGCCGCTACTGCAGAAAAAATGGCGGCCCTGACAGCGGGTACTGCATTCAAGGCTACGTGCACCGTTGCGTTCGCATCGGGCACGGGCTATATCCCTTTGCAAGACTGCGTTTTCCCTTAGGCAGGGAGGAAGGCCGGGTTCAGGAACCCGATCCGGTTCCAGGGTCAGTACCTGGATGAAGAGACGAGGTTGCACTACAGCCGGCATCGTTATTACGATCCGCGCAGTGGGCGGTTCGTATCCAAAGACTCGATTGGACTGCTCGGCGGAATAAATTTCCAACAGTACGCGCCGAATCCGATTGAGTGGATTGACCCGCTTGGGCTGGCGGGCAACCGAGCCAACCGCAGGGCCGGAAGCATCCTTCAACGGCAAGACGCAGTCTCGGGCGGGCATGCGTACTCTCGGCATGGAGCACATACGACGATGCTTGACCAGCAAAGACGTGCAACGAATGGCGTGCCACCGGACGATCCGACCAGAAAGCCTAAGAAATGCGGCCCGAACTCTACCCGCTTCTTGAGTAGCGTCGATCAGCTGGATGCGATTCAGCGCGGAATAGCTGAGATGGATCGCCAGGGGACCAACCGAGCGACCATCAATATGGGACGCACGATTGGCGAGGGCTACAGAAAGGGCGGCAATTGCCCGAAAGAAAACACCAAGTTTGCAACTGTGGTGCGAGGCCCCAATGGGATCGTCACCGCTTTCCCGGACCTTGATGGACGACCATGAAGAAAATTTTCCCTTGGTATATCCGCGCAATGGATTACTTCTTGCTGGCGATGACCGACGACGATCTTGATGAATTTAATATCAACAACGCTGAGTGCCAAGCCAAGCTATTCGATGCGATGAAGGCGGACTTTGATCGCTTCGGCCCAGTAAGCAAGCAAAGAACCCTGGAGTCCCTCGAGTACCTCTACTCGTCAGGCCAGATTGAAAAACTTTGGGGCTACGTGGTTCCGGGGGCGGCCGACGTGGAAGAAGTCGAAGACAAGCACGATTTCCTGCGCGCGCTGTACCGGAAGCTGTCGGGTCACAAGCTTGAGCAGAAGGATTTCGGCGCCGACGTGGAGCTGGTAACGGACCCCGGACCGCGCGGCGTCGACATACGCGAATAACTTGGCCGGGCAGCGACATCATCAGCAAGCAGGGCGACGCCACGCTCGCCCATGTCGGTACCCGCCCCCATGGGGCGCCTGCTGGAAGCCCACAGCCGCCTGGGCCGCGAGACCTTCGCCTTCGATCCGGCGGGCAACATCGGCAACCCTTCCGACACCGGTGCGGACACACAGGCGGCCGGCCGCGTCACCACCCGCGTGCGGTGCGCCTGAACGGCGATGGCCGCAGCATGGCCGGCCGGCTGATGGACAAGCTGCTCAAGGACTACGCCGGCACCCACTACACATGGGACGAGCGGGGCAACCTGGTCGAACGCAGCCGCAACGGAGAAAAGACCACCTTCACCTGGGATGGCTTCAACCGCATGCGCAGCGCCGAGACCTTTCGGCGAGACCACAAGCTTCAGCTACGACGCACTGGGCCGGCGCATCGCCAAGCGAAGCTCACACGCGACGACCCTGTTCGACTGGGACGGCGACACGCTGGCCTTCGAGAGCACGCAGAGCACCGAGGGTCAGCAGGAACAGGCATGGCGCGGCGACCGCGCGCACTACCTTCACGCGCCCCGACCCCAAGGAGAGAAGGGTAGAGCGCGCGACGGCACCGCCCATGCGCTGCAGATAATCGAAACATGATCGCGCTCGACTGCTACTACAGCCTCTCCTCCCCCTGGGCCTACCTCGGCGGCCCGCAACTGCAGGACATCGTGCGCCGCCACCACGTGCGGCTCACGCTCAAGCCGTACGACTTCCAGGCCGTGGTGCCGCAGACCGGCGGCATCCCGCTGAAGACCCGGCCGGAGCCGCGCCGCACGTACCACGCGCTCGAGCTGGCGCGCTGGAGCGACTACCTCGGCATGCCGCTGAACCTGGCGCCCGCGCACTATCCCAAGGGCGCGCCGAGCGACCCGAACTGGAACAAGTACCCTGGCTGGATGGTGATTGCCGCGCAGCTGCAGGGGCTCGACGCGCAGCCGCTGTCGCACGCGCTGCTGCGCGCGCTGTGGGCCGAGGAGCGCGACACGTCGCAGGCGGAAGTGCGCATCGCGGTGGCCGACGAGAGCGGCTACGACGGCGCCTCGCTGCAGGCGCTGGAGCAGGCGGCCGAGACGCTGGCAGCCTATCGTGCCAACAGCGCGGCGGCAGTGGAGGCGGGGGTGTTCGGCGCACCGACCTTCATCCTGAACGGCGAGCGCTTCTGGGGGCAGGACCGGCTGGCGTTTCTCGATCGGGCATTGGACAAACTGCGCCAAGCCAGCGGCGGATAATCCGAGGATGCGAATCCGCTTTACCAAGATGCAGGGAGCCGGCAACGATTTCGTCGTGCTGGACGAAACGCGCGGCACGTTGGGCCTCAGCGCCGCGCAGTACCGCTTCCTGGCCGACCGCCACTTCGGCGTCGGCGCCGACCAGATCCTCACCGTGCGGCCCTCGCCCGCGGAAGGCATCGATTTTCAATACGTCATTCACAACGCCGACGGCGGCGAGGTGGAGCAGTGCGGCAATGGCGCGCGCTGCTTCATGCGCTTCGTGAGCGAACACAAGCTGACCAAGAAGACCGAAGTGCGCGTGCAGACGCTGGCCGGCGTCATCGAGCCGCGCATGGGCGCGGACGGCCGCGTGACGGTCGACATGGGCGCCCCCGTCTTCGAGCCCGAACGCATTCCCTTCGACACCGCCGGGCTCGACCCGCAGCATGACGGTGCATGGCAGAAGTGGCATCTTGCGCTGGGTACGCGAGCAGGCAGTGCTATCGTTTCGGTAGCGGTGCTGTCGATGGGCAATCCGCACGCGGTGCAGGTGGTCGACAACGTCGACACAGCCCCGGTGGCCGAGCAGGGCCCGCAGATCGAGCACCACCCGCGCTTCCCGCAGCGGGTGAACGCGGGCTTCATGCAGGTGGTCGACCGCTCCAACATCAAGCTGCGGGTGTTCGAGCGCGGTGCCGGCGAAACGCTGGCCTGCGGCACGGGCGCCTGCGCGGCGGTGGTGGCGGGCATCCGCCTCGGCCTGCTGGACCGCCGGGTCGACGTGCAGACGCACGGCGGCATCCTCACGATCGAGTGGCAGGGAGAAGGCCAGCCGGTGCTGATGACCGGGCCGGCCACCACGGTCTTCGAAGGCGATATCGAGGTGCCTGAGCTGCCATGACCCCCTTCACGAACAACAACGACGCCAAAAACGCCATGAATCCGATCACCGAAGACGACATCGCGAACTACCTGGCGAACACGCCCGATTTCTTCGAGCGCCATGCCCAGCTGCTGGCGCAGGTGCAGCTCACCAGCCCGCACGGCAACCGCGCCGTGAGCCTGCAGGAGCGCCAGGCCGAGATGCTGCGCGAGAAGATCAAGGCGCTGGAGCACCGCCTGATGGACATGGTGCGCCACGGCACCGAGAACGTGGTCATCGCCGACCGCCTGCAGCGCTGGACCAAGGGCCTGCTGACCACGCGCGATCCGCGCAGCCTGCCGTACAGCATCGCGGTCGACCTGCAGTCGCTGTTCCTGGTGCCGCAGACGGCCATCAAGGTGTGGGACTGCGGCAGCGAATACCTCAACGAGGCCTATGCCCAGTGGGTGAGCGACGACGTGAAGGCGCTGGCCACTTCGCTGACCTCGCCTTACTGCGGGCTCAATTCGGGCTTCGAGGCGGCCAACTGGCTGCCGGAGCCGCAGGCGGCGATGTCGATCGCGCTGATTCCGCTGCGCCCCGACGCCGAATCGCCGGCCTTCGGCCTGCTGGTGCTGGCGTCGCCCGACGCGCAGCGCTTCAACGCCGAGATGGGCACCGACTTTCTCGAGCGTATCGCCGAGCTGGCGTCGGGCGGGCTTTCGCGGCTGCGTCCTTGAAACGCCCGCGCTGGTTGCGGCGGCCCTGGCAGGTCGCGCTGGCCGGCGCGCTGCTGGCCGTGGCGCTGGCGTACGCGGCCATCGGAGCGTTCATCTGGTCGCATGCCGAAGAGCTGCTGGCGCATACGCCGCAGCGGCCGGCCGACGCGGCATTGGTGCTCGGCAGCCGCGCCTATCTCGACGGAAAGCCGCACCCGTGCCTCACCGGCAGGGTCGATACGGCATTGGCGATGGCGCATGCCGGCGTGGTCAGGCAGCTGGTTTTTTCAGGCGGCGTTGATTCGGAAGACGGCCGCACGGAGGCCATGGCGATGCAGGAGCATGCCGTGGAGGCGGGCTTTGCCGGGCCGATGTTGCTGGAGCCGGCGTCGACTTCCACGCGGCTGAATCTCTCGCTGTCGCGTCCGCTGCTGCTGGCGGCCGGCGTGCGCAGCGTGGTGATCGTGTCGGAGCCGTATCACCTGTGGCGGGTCGAGCGGCTCGTGAAGATGAGCGGCTTCGACCAGAGCTTCGACGTGCAGTACGCGGCGGCGCCCACGTCGTGCTGGCGTGCCCTGGGCCCGTTCTCCAAGGGCGCATTGCGCGAGCCGGCGGCCATCATCAACAATGCCGGCCATGGCTACCTCTTCTGAGCCGGTCGCATCCACTCCATCGGACTGGATCGAGAAATACCTGGAGCACGTGCGCGTCGAGCGCCGGCTCGCAGCGCGTACGGTCGAGCTCTACGCCTTTCACCTGCAGGCCCTGCGCGACCACGCAGCCGAGGCCAGGCTGCCGCTGGACCGCGTGCAGACCGCCCACGTCCGACGCTGGATGGCGCAGCTGCACAGCGCCGGGCGCGAGCCGCGCGGCATTGCGCTGGTGCTGTCGTGCTGGCGCAGCTTCTACCGCTGGCTGGGCCACGAAGGCCTGATCGGCTTCAACCCCGTGCAGGATGTGCATGCGCCGAAGGCCGGCAAGCCCTTGCCCAAGGCGCTGGGCGTGGACGACGCGGTGCGCCTCGCCGAGCTGTACGACCCCGAGGCCGACCCGTGGACCGAGGCGCGCGACGGCGCCATCGTCGAGGTGCTCTACGGCTGCGGCCTGCGCGTGAGCGAGCTCACGGGGCTCGACGCGCAGGCGAGCGGCACGGCGCGCGGCTGGCTCGATCTCGATGCGGGCGAAGCCAATGTGCTCGGCAAGGGCAGCAAGCGCCGCATCGTGCCGATGGGCAGCAAGGCGGCCGAGGCGGTGCGCGACTGGCTCGCCGTGCGCGCAGACTGCGCCGGACTGGCCACCGCCCGGCTGCGCGACCCGCAGGCCGCGGCCGCGCTCTTCATCAGCGGCAAGGGCCTGCGGATGTCGTCGCAGGCGGTATGGAAGCTGCTGCGCGAGCGCAGCCTCAAGGCCGGCCTTGCAGCGCCGGTGCATCCGCACATGCTGCGCCATTCGTTTGCGAGCCACGTGCTGCAGTCGAGCAGCGACCTGCGCGCGGTGCAGGAGCTGCTGGGCCACGCCAACATCGCGACCACGCAGGTCTATACACGGCTGGATTTTCAGCACCTGGCCAAGGCCTACGACGCGGCACATCCGCGTGCCAAGGCCAGGCCCGAGAACGACAAGTAAGCAAGCAACGAACAATGAAAACCCTTCGCCTCAAACCCGGCAAAGAGCGCTCGATGCAGCGCCGCCATCCCTGGGTCTTCGAATCCGCCATCGCGCGCGGTGGCGCCGACTCCGGCGAGACGGTGCGCGTGGAGTCGCACGACGGCGCCTTCCTCGCCTGGGCGGCGTTCAGCCCCACGTCCAAGATCCGCGCGCGGGCCTGGAGCTTCGTCGAAACGCAGCGCATCGACGCCGCGTTCTTCGCCTCGGTGTGCGCCCGCGCCGTGACTGCCCGCGGCCTGTTCGATCTGCAGAGCGACGGTGTGCGGCTGGTGCACGGCGAGGCCGATGGCCTGCCGGGGCTGATCGTCGACCGCTACGGCGATACGCTGGTGGCGCAGTTTCTCTCGGCCGGCGTCGAGCGCTGGAAAGATGTTCTGGCCGACGCGCTGCTCAAGGCCACGGGCCTGATGAAGCTCTACGAACGCTCCGACGCCAGCGGCCGCGAGCGCGAAGGCCTGAAGCCGGTCACGGGCTGGCTGCGCGGGGAGGGCCCCACCGAAATCATCATTCGTGAGCACGGCTGGAAGCTCTCGCTCGACATCGCGACCGGCCACAAGACCGGCTTCTACCTCGACCAGCGCGACAGCCGCCAGCGCTTTGCCGAGCTGGCGCAGCATCGGCGCTTCCGGCGCGTGCTGAACTGCTTCTGCTACACGGGCGGGTTCACCGTCGCGGCGCTGGCGGGGCTGAAGGCCGCGGGCGCGCTCGAAGGCGCGGAGCTGGTGTCGGTCGATTCATCGCAACCCGCGCTCGAACGCGCACGCGGCCATCTCGCGCTCAACGGCTTCGAAGGCCAGGGCATCCAGGCGGAGTTTCTCGACGCCAACGTCAACACCGTGCTGCGGGAGTTCATCGACCAGGGGCGCACCTTCGACGCCATCGTGCTCGACCCGCCGAAGTTCGCGCCCACGGTGGCGCATGCCGAGCGCGCCGCGCGGGCCTACAAGGACATCAATCGCCTGGCGCTCAAGCTGCTGGAGCCGGGCGGCGTTCTGTTGACGTTCTCGTGCTCGGGCGGCATCAGCGCCGACCTGTTCCACAAGATCGTGGCCTCCGCGGGGCTCGATGCAGGCGTGGACGGCTATATCGCCGAGCGCCTGGGCGCAGCGCCAGACCATCCGATGACCATCGAATTCCCGGAAGGGGAGTACCTGAAGGGCCTGGTGGTGGTCCGAAAGCCAGCCTGAAACCGGCTTGACCCTGCCACCAACGCAACTCAGTGGCATTGGCTAAACTGCCGGCCACGCCTTTTTCGCCCCCTTTTTCCTGTTTTCCGCTTCCGGAGCACTCCCTTCATGGCCCTCATTCCCGCGACCATCCTCACCGGCTTTCTCGGCTCGGGCAAGACCACGCTGCTCAAACGCATCCTGACCGAAGCCCACGGCCAGAAGATCGCGGTCATCGAGAACGAGTTCGGCGAAGAGAACATCGACAGCGACATCCTCGTGACCGAGTCGAAGGAGCAGATCGTGCAGATGAGCAACGGCTGCGTCTGCTGCACCATCCGCGAAGACCTGCGCGAGGCGCTGCAGCTGCTGGCCGCCAAGAAGCGCCAGGGCCTGCTGGATTTCGACCGCGTGGTGATCGAGACCACCGGCCTGGCCGATCCCGGCCCGGTGGCGCAGACCTTCTTCATGGACGACGAGATCGCCGAGAGCTACCTGCTCGACTCCATCCTCACGCTGGTCGATGCCAAGCATGCGCCGCAGCAGCTCAACGACCGCCAGGAAGCGCGCCGCCAGGTGGGCTTTGCCGACCAGATCTTCATCAGCAAGAGCGAGCTGGTGTCGGCCGAGGAGACCGATGCGCTCATTCATCGCCTGAAGCACATGAACCCGCGCGCGCCGCAGCAGAAGGCGCACTTCGGCGATGTGCCGCTGAAGGACATCTTCGACCTGCGCGGCTTCAACCTGAACGCCAAGCTGGACATCGACCCCGACTTCCTCAAGGAAGAAGACGATCACCACGATCATGACCACGCGCATGGCGAGGCATGCGACCACCCCTCGCACAAGCACGAAGGCGGCCACGGCCACCATCACCACACGGACGACGACGTCAAGAGCTTCGTCTACAAGGCCGACCGGCCGTTCGACCCGGCCAAACTCGAAGACTTCCTGGGTGCGATCGTCAACATCTACGGCCCGCGCATGCTGCGCTACAAAGGCGTGCTGAACATGAAGGGCACCGAGCGCAAGGTGATCTTCCAGGGCGTGCACCAGCTGATGGGCAGCGACCTGGGCCCCGAGTGGGGCAAGGACGAGGCCCGCCAGAGCCGCATGGTGTTCATCGGCATCGAGCTGCCGCGCGAGATCCTGGAACAGGGTCTAGAGCAGTGCCTGGTCTGAGGCCCTGACTTGCTCCTTCCCCCGCTGGGGGAAGGTTGGGATGGGGGCAGGCCTTCGATCGGGCTCTGCGCTTTTTTCGGAGGCCGTCGTGCCCCCACCCCGGCCCTCCCCCAGAGGGGAGGGAGAAACACCGCGGCTTACTTGCCCGCGCTGCCCATGCCGCCCAGCGGCTTGCCGTTGACCTTCAGGCTGCCGTCGCTGAACTCGACCTGGCCGGTCACGTCGTCTCCGTCGCGCTTCACGAAGCCCATGGCCTCGCCTTGCTCGACCAGGCCGGCCACCATTTCGGGCGGGGGCGTCTGGCCGCTCTCGGCGCCGGTTTCGGCCAGCTTCTCCAGCCACTTCATGGGCAGGCGCGCATGGGCCTTGAGTGCGCCGCGCTTCATCATCAGCGCGGTGCCCGGCAGTTGCAGGTCTTCGTCCGTCACGCCGGCCATGCTGACCGTGTAGCCGAGTTCGCCGCGCTTGCCGTCGATCTCGACCAGCATCCTGTCGAGGCCTGCCTCGGGGGCGTACTTGGCCATGGCCTTGAGGTCGGGCGCGAGCTGCTCGGCCAGCGCCTGCATCGCTGCCTGGGAGGCCTTGCTGCCGCCCTTGCCGCAGCCGTTGACGGCGCCGGACTGCATCCAGGCGTCGGCCAGCTTCTTGTAGCCGGCGGCATGGATGCGGCGCGCGCTGCTGGTCAGCTCGAACTTGTCGATCTTGGTTTCGCCGATCTTGCCGGCGCCCTTGAGCGTACCGCTCGACGTGTAGAGGCCGTCCTTGATGCTCGCGTCGGCCAGCAGGTCGATGCCCTGGAGCACGACGGTCGGCAGCGCCTTTGGTGTTTCGGCCGCAGCCGCGCCGTCAGCGGCAGCCTTCTTCTTGATGGCGAATTCGAGGGTGTCGAGCCGGCCTTCGCTCTTGCCGGTGGCAAGGAACCAGCCGGCGCTGCTGTCCATGTCGGCCTTGGCGGTGAGCTTGCCCATCTTCATGGTGATGCCGCTGCGCGCGTCGCTGAAGTCCAGGCCGGGCACGGTGAGGTCGTAGCGCGCCTGGGTGCGTGCTGCGTTCACTTCCACGCGGGCCTGCGCGCCTTGCCAGTCGAGCCGGCCCTTGCTTTCCTCGGCCAGCTTGACGGGCGCGACGGTCAGGTCGGTCGTGACGGCGCCGCTGAAGCCGACCTTGGTGTGCGCGGTCAGGGGCTTGGCCTTGCCGAAGAGCTTCTCGACATCGGCCTGCACCTTGGCGTCGAGCACCAGCTCGCTGTCGATGGTGGCCGCCGCCAGCGTGCCGCCGGCCAGCGGGCCGTGGTGGATGGTGTCGCGGATGGTGAGGCGCAACTGCTTCGGCGGCTTGATGCCGGCGTCCTCCTCGTCGTCTTCCTCCGCTTCGTCGCCCTCGGCGGGCTTGCTGGCGACGGCCGCGGCGGCATCGGGCGCGCAGCCGATTTCCAGCGTCACGGTGCTGACGGCGCCGAGGAAGCCGCGTTCGTACTTGCGCTCGGCCACGCGCACCAGCGCGGTCTGCTTCGGCAGCTCGTCGAATGCGGTGTCGTAACGCGACTTGATCTGCGAACCGGCCCACCAGGTGCTGCCGCCGTAGGCGACGGCGATGGCCGCGGCCAGGACTCCCAAAACTGCTTTCTTGTTCAAGGCTTGCTTTCTTTTTGCGAATGATCGGATAAGCCCGGCCGCCATATGGGCAAAGGCTCGGGCCCCCGGGCCGCCCCCCACGCGGCCCCGCGCGGGGGGTGAAGGAGTTGTCGGGGCGCGCGCGCAAAGCGCCCCCCAGGATGTGTTATTATAAA
>NZ_JBGLYU010000060.1:0-38376 GCF_047304235.1 Variovorax sp. Varisp36 | reverse complement strand
AGCGAAGCGCGCAGGCCCGGATCAGCGAACCGGGCCGAAGGCGTCAGCCGAGCGGCGCGAGGGAACGATGGAAGCCCGAAGGGGGCGAGACGCCAAAGGTGGCTCGATGCGCAAGCACGACAGCGCGGCCGGTCAGATCTCCATGGCCGGAGACGCCCGGAATCAGCTACTGTTGCGAGCAATTCAACCCCGCAACGCGAAACCCCGGATGAGCACCACCCCAACGACAACAGAGACACGCGTCGCCGTCCTGGTCGACTGCGACAACGTGCCGCCCGACATCCTCGAGCACGCGCTGCGCATGGTGGCCCAGTTCGGCCGCGTCGTGCTGCGCCGCGGCTACGGCAACCAGGGCACGCTGGCCAACAAATGGCAGGATGCCTTGGTGCGCCTGGCCTTCACGCCCTGCCTGCAGTACCAGTACGCCGCCGGCAAGAACACCGCCGACATCGCCCTGGCCCTGGACGCGCTGGAGGCACTCTTCGACCAACGGGCCGACACCTTCTGCCTGGTCACCAGCGATTCCGACTTCGCCTACCTGTGCCGCAAGCTGCGCGAACGCGGCGCCACCGTCTGCATCGTCGGCGAGCCCAAGACGCCCGACGCCCTGCGCAACGCCAGCGACCAGTTCTTCGAATGGGTGCGTCCCGAGCCCCCGTCGGAAACGGCCTCCGAAGCCGCGCCGAAGACCGCCGCGAAGGCGGAGCCGGCCAAGGCCGAGCCGCCGAAACAGGAACCACCCAAGCCGGCGCCGAAGCGCCGGCCACGCTTCCTCGTCGAGGCCGTGGCGCTGCTGGCCAGCGACACCTCCGAAGGCAAAGTCGGCTTGGGCGTCCTCGGGCAGTACCTCAAGCGCACCGACCCGGCCTTCTCGCCCCAGACCTACGGCCACTCCGGACTGTTGAACATGGTCAAGACCTACGACCTGCTGGCCCCAAAGCAGGAAGAAGGCGGCCACTGGTCGGTAAGCCTGCTGCCCAAGGCCGAGGGCGCGGCGGAGGCCGACGTGCCGCACACATAGGACGTGCGCCGTGCGGTCGACTTGTTGCCTGCGCTGCGCGAAGCCCGCATCGCCAACACCTGGGCCGGCTACATCGACAGCACGCCCGACGGCGTGCCGGGGATCGGCGAGCTGCCGCAGGTTCCCGGGCTCATCCTGGCTGCGGGCTTTTCGGGCCACGGTTTCGGCATCGGTCCTGGCGCAGGCCACCTGATCGCCGACCTGGTGTCCGGGGCCAAGCCGATACTCGATCCCGCGCCTTTCGACCCCGCACGGTTCAAGGAGTCGATGTGGGGCAAGGTGGCTGATTTCTAGACCTGTTCCGGGTTTGCCGTGCCAGGCCGGCGCCCCATCGCCTTTGATCTGCACCCGAGGGGCTTCGATGATCCAGCGCACTGCCTTCATCCACACGGTCGCGACGCTGGTCGAGCGTTTCCCTCCGCGCTTCCAGGCGGAGTTGCCCGATGCAGATTGCCTTCACATGCTGGACGAAAGCGACCGGCAGGATCTGATCTGGCAGGGTCCTTCGAGCGGCATCGCGCGCCGCATCGTCCCACTGTCGCAACCGGCGGCCAACGCCGTTCGTGCCCTTAGTTGATGGTTCCGGTTTGTGCGCCAGCAGCAGCCGGTCACGTGCTGTTGGGAGACACGCTGACCGTGTTCACCACGGGCACGTCTCGGATCGCGGCCTCGAAGCGAAAGAAATCCTCGCCTCACGGTCCACGGGCACCTGGAGCGCAATATCGGCATCGAGCAGTGCTTTCGGCTACATCGTCATCAAGTCCCGGTTCGTCAAGACGCACTGCCCGATGGAGAAGCTGTTCCCCAACTGCGCAGCTTGATGCTGTCACGCGGCCCCTGGGACCGAAGTGGGCAGGCCCGCACCGCAAAAAGCAGCATCTGCCAGGGCCCGCTCGAAAACCATACGAAGCTCGGCATCGAGCCCCAATTGCAGCATCGCGCTGCGGCGGCGTGCATGTAGTCTCGTCAGCACGATCACGGCACCGGAAGCGGCTGGGCACGCCAATGGTCCTGCTGGCCGACCGCGCGCGACGCCACCGACGGCGGTCGGCCCCGAGCCCTTGATTCATGGAGAGACCACACCGATGAAGACACTGCTGCTGAACAAAGAGAACGTAGGAAGCCTGATTTCCATGAAGGAAGTCATCGGGACGGTGGAGGAGGCGTACAAGGCCTTCAACAGCGGCCAGGTGATTCAACCGGCCTATACATGCATCCACCTCCCAGCACCCCGGGGCGAAATCGACTTCAAGCTGGGTTATTGCGAGGCCAACGAGATCATCTCGATGAAAGCCTCATCCGGGGGATTCCCGAACAACCCCACCGAGCACGGCGTGCCCAGCGGCATGGGAACCGTCCTCCTGTTCGACGCCAGAACCTGCGCGCTCATCTGCGTGATGGATGGCAGTCTCATCACCGGCTTGAGAACAGGCGCCGCCGGAGCCGTTTCGGTGAAGGCGCTGGCCCGCAAGGACGCGAAGGCCATCACCTCCATCGGGACCGGCAATCAGGCCCGGATGCAGATCCGCGCGATCCGGGAGGTGATGACGATCGACACCATCCATGCCTGGAGCCACCACCCCCAGACGCTCGCGCAGTACAAGGCTGATATCGAGCGCGAGTTCGGTATCCCGGTGGTGATGGCCCGCTCCAAGCAAGACGCTGTGGAACAGGCGGACATCCTCGTCACCACCACCCGCGGCAAAGGCTCGCTGGTGGAAGCCGACTGGGTTCGGCCCGGCACGCACATCGTCGCCATCGGCACGGACACGCAAGGCAAGCAGGAACTGGAGCCGGAGATCTTCCGCAACGCCAAGATCGTCAACGATTCGATCGCGCAATGCGTCGAGAAAGGCGAAACCTGGCATCCGCTGCACAAGAACATCATCTGCAAGCACGACATCCACGCCGAGATCGGCGAGATCCTGCTGGGCAAGAAGCCCGGGCGCGAGTCGGACGACGAGATCACGATCTTCGACTCGACGGGCATGGCCATCCAGGACAACACGACCTCGCACCTGATCTATCGCAATGCCGTCGCCAGCAACACCGGCACGGCTTTCGAGTTCATTCAATCATGACGCCCCTGCTTGAGCACCCCACCCTTCGCGACATCCACCAAGCGCAGGAACGACTGAAAGCCCACATCCGGCGCACGCCCCTGCTGCGTGCCGAGAAGATGGAGACCACCCTCGGGTGCGAGGTGTACCTCAAGCCCGAGATGCTGCAGATCACCGGGGCCTTCAAGATCCGCGGCGCGCTGAACAAGGCCTTGTCGCTGCCCCGCGAGGCCATTGCCAACGGCATCATCGCCACGTCTTCAGGCAACCATGCCCAGGGGCTGGCCTACGCGGCGCGGATGCTGGGTGTCAAGGCGCTTCTGGTGGTGCCCGTCACCACCCCGAAAATCAAGGTGGAGAACACCCGGGCGCTGGGTGCGGAGGTGATTCTGTTCGACGGCGACACCGCGGCGCGATGGAAACGGGTTTACGAGATCGCGGCAGAAAACCACTATGCCGTGGTGCACGCATTCGAGGACCCTATGGTCATGGCGGGCCAGGGAACCATTGGCTGCGAAATCCTGGAAGACCTGGCCGACGTGGACACCGTCATCATCCCGATGGGGGGCGGGGGTCTCATCTCCGGCATTGCCACCGCCATCAAGGAAACCAGACCCTCCGTGCGTGTGGTGGGCGCGGAGCCAGCGCTGACCCCCAAGTACTTCCATAGCCGCATCAACAAGGAGCGCACTTCGCTGCCGCTGAAGAACACGATCGCCGACGGTTTGCGTATCAGTGTGCCAGGCCAGAACCCCTACCCCATCATCGAAAGGTACGTCGACGAGATCGTGCTGGTGGAGGACGAACATATCATCGAGGGCATGCGCATGCTGTCCAAGGACGCCAAGCTGATTGCAGAGCCGGCTGCCTCGATCGGCATTGGCGCGCTGCTGGCGAAAGGACTCAAAGTGACGCCGAAGGAAAAGGTCTGCGTGGTGTTGACAGGCGGCAACTGGGATTTGTGCGATCTTGCTGAAATCTTTCAACGCGGCAATTGATCGCTCTCGGGTTGAGCGGGTCTGCCATGGGAAGGCGGCGCCGGCAAAGCATCATCTGCCGAGACCCGCTTCACAACCACAGGAAGCGCGGCTCGCGTACATGCCATATGCCCGTGGGCATCCCGAAAGCCGTAAGCGCGGCCTCAAGGCCCTCTTGACGCCGACTGGCTGACGAGGTCAACGCTGCTCAGACGTCGAGCACACGGCGCAGCGCATGGAACGGCACCCGCCAGGTGCCGCCATCGCCGGTGCCGAGGGTAGCCGTGCGCTGGTTGATGCGTACGATCACGCCGGTGATGTTGCGACCATCACGGTCGTTGAACGTGACGGTGTCTCCACGGTGGAACTCGCGGGCGTGTGTTGTCGCGCTGGCAGGTTCCGGCGGTGGCTCATAGGGAGCTTGCTCGTCGCGACGTTCTGCACCGTGATAGCCCTGCATCGCCAGGCACAAGCCTGCTAGCCCAACACTTGTTTGAGAGCGGCGAACCCAGCCAAGCCGAACGGATTGCCAAGTGATTCGACAGTCTCGATATGGTTGTATTGGGGGCCAGTAATCAACTCCACTGGATGGCCGGCCTTGACCGCCGCATCGGCGAAATCTTTCGACTGGCGAATGAATTCGGGGGTCTCGAGCAGGCCACGCACGAGGACCAGCGGCGTGCTGAGGCGATGCAGGTGGCGCTGCGGGCTGAAACGATGCTCGATCTCGTCGTCAAAGTTCACATAGCTGCTGCGAGACGAAAGGCGCACAGGTTTGAGGTCGTAGAGCCCGCTCACCAGGACAGCGCCCTTGACGATGTTGTTGGGCAGACCGAACTCGGCTTGCCAGTCCGTGGTGAGAGCCACCCCTGCCAAGTGCGCGCCGGAGGAATGAGCGGATAGAAAGATTCGGTTCGGGTCTCCTCCGAAGGAAGTGGCATTCTTGTAGACCCATGCGATGGACCGCTGTACCTGTTCAACCATAGGCACCAAGCTGCCTTTGGCTTGGATGACGTTGATGAAGTCCGGCGCGACGTAGTGAATTCCGTTCGCCACGAAGACCTCGGCCATGTATCCCCATTGAGCCGCCGAAGAACCTCGCCAAGCGCCACCGTGGACGAAGATATGCACGGGCGCTCCGGTCCTCTTCGCGGTGGTCAACTCCAACGTCTCGTGTTCAGATGGGCCGTAGGCGATCTTGCGCGGCTCGCCAATGCGGCGCCGAGCGACTTCGGTGTTCCACTCGCAACGCTTGATGAGGGTCTCGATGTTCTGCGCGTAGAAGGCTTGGTCATACGCCTTGTCCAGTGCCTCCTGGTCGAGGTCCAGCCAGACAGGCGGAGCCTTTCGAGCTGGCGACTGCGCCGGCGTCTGAGTTGCGAGTGCCAGACCTGTCGCTGCGATGCCAGCCGTCAGGAAGGTCCGTCGTGCCGGCTTCATGGCCGGACTGTTGCTTATCATGGTGGTGCCCTTTTTGTTTTGGGAAGTTGAAATCGGCTGTTCAGGGCGTCGGCGCTTCTCGAGTCTGCCCCCCCTTCTATCCGGACGGCTCAACGCTCCACGAGTGCCAGCACCCGGCATGGACTGCCAGACCCGTTCAGGATCTTCAGGGGCGGCGTGATGAGCATGGCGCCGGTCGGAGGCAGGAGATGCATGTTGGCCAGGCTGGATAAACCAAACCGATTGCTGCCATGCATGAAGTGGTGGCAGGGAAACGGCAGTGTGAACGCAAATGCCTGACCTGCATCAGTTCCGACAGGCTCGGTACCCACGCCAATCACATCACGTTCCTCCGCCAGGAACTTCGGCACGTCCGGGTGATTTCCAGGCCAGTGACCACCGTCCTCCCGATCATTGAGGAAGCCGTCAGTGTGCGCGCGGGGCGACCAACCCGTCCGAATCAGGACCCAGGCACCCGCGGGAATGCGGCCATGAGCGGCCTCCCACTCTTTGACATCGTCGACGGTCATGAGGTAATCCTCATCCGCTGCGACCTTGGTGGTCAGATCGATGACGCATGCCGGTGCCACGAACTTGCTGGGCGAGATGGTATCTGTCGCGCCGTCCGGGTAGTCCTTTCCAGTGATCCAGTGCACGGGCGCATCAAAGTGCGTTCCCGTGTGCTCACCGCAAGAGATGTTGTTCCAGTACCAGCTGGGACCGCGCTCGTCGAACTTGGAAATCTCCCTCATCGAGAATGGCTCGGTCTGCCCATACTGCGGCGGCAGTTTGATGACGCAAGTGCTCGGCTTCAAGGTGTGGCTCATGTCGATAACCTCGATCTTGCCCTGTGTGAGTGCTTTGGCGAATTGCGACAAGAGATTGCTCATGGGATGCTCCTTTGATTACAGGTGAAAAAATCTAGCCATTGAGCGGCGCAGCCGCTCGTCGATCAGGGCTCGTGTACTGCCACACGAGCCAGATCTGGAACAAGCGTTATTTCGGATCGCCCGCGGCGAATTCCCGCTCGCGGACCTTCAGAAGGACAGCGCTCAGATCACTGCTGGCGCGACCAGGCCAGTGCGAACGGGCCTGAAGACCGTGAGACGCAGTGCGGGATAGACCACGACGCAGATCACAATGGTCGTGATCGCCTCTACAGGAATAAGCGCTGCCAAGACGTAGTGCGAGACGATGACCGCTATCACCAATGTGATCACCCCCGCCCAATTGACGTCCTCCACCGATCTCTCCAGTTCGACCCCTTGCTTCAAGAGTGGCCGGACGATAAAGAAGTCAGCTACGACAATGCCTGCGAACGCTGTTGTCAAGACCCCCAGGATCGTGATCCATGAATTCACCAGGGCGAGAATTTCGCCATAGAGCATCAGCAAGCCGATGATGTTGGCGAGGATCACGAACGTCAGTCGACCGGGCCGAAAGTTGAGTGCGTCGAATAAATTGGAAAGCGACAACGACGCGCTGTAGTTGTTCAGCACCTGCGTCTTGCCCTGAGCCAGCACCATCAGCAAGGCCCCCATGGCGCCCCCAAATACCAAGAATGCGGCCGTGATGCTGTCTGGACTTTGCAGCGAAGCGTGCATGGCTGCCTCGCGCGTCATCCCTGCGGTCTGCATATAGAAGTCGACGAGGGCCGGAATGCCTGCGTACATGATCGCGCCTCCGATCACGAGCATCAGTACATCCATCGACAGATTGCCCAACAATGCCGCAATTCCAATGTCGCGCGAGCGACGGGCGTATCGACCGAGGTCGGCATCAAACAGCGCGAGTGCGCCTGCAGAACCGAGGAGCACATTCACCGCAAAGATGAACTTCTGCATGTCGCTTTCCGCCCCCATGGCCTTGAGCGTATCCGCCGGAAACTGTGAGCCAAACGAGAGCAGGTCGGCGACGGAGTGCGGACTGCTAGAGACCACCACTTCCATGATATAGGCCAGCACAACCAAAGACAGAATCAGCGCAATCGACGAAACCCGCGCAACAAGTTTGAATCCGTATGCGGTCAAAAGAATCCACACAAGCGTCATCAAGCCATAGATAACGATCCTGGCTGTGATAGTGTCTCCAATGCCGAAGAAGAAAATGAAGCCCTTGTACAGCAGCGCATTTTCCAGGGCCAAGAAGCCGATGATCATGAACGCGAAGATCAGCGACGAGACTATGGATCCCCTTCGGCCAAAACCGAAATACCGGGACATGACGGTACTGGAAAGCCCGGATCGATACGCAACGTGGCCGCACGCCCAACCAAGCAACGCGCCAACAACCGTCACAAGAACGCCTGCAATCAACCCGATCTTGATGCCCGCGACGAACGTAACCAACGCGCCAAAAAACAATTGGACGAGGGATACAACGATCCCACTCGTGCTCCATGTCAGGGCTAGCCATCCTTGCCGATCCTTGTCCGGCACGGGTTCCAGCGCATGATCTTCCATCTTCACGCTCAGACTTTCTTCCTTCATCTTCAGCTCCTGTAAATGTTTCTCTTCATGCGGCAAGCCGTGGCGTTTTCCAAACTACGACTCGACCGGGTACTGCCCACGTCTTTAAGGTACGCATACGTATAAATTGATTGGGGCAACCTCTTTTAGAGACTCGATGCCCCGTGTCAGCGATATGGGTCAGGTCTTACGACCCAACCTAAGCGCTGTCGCAAACCGCGGCATCGATGCCTTTTCAATTCGTAGCGAACCACAGACTTGATCCCGGACCGAACCGCTGCGTTGGTCAAGCCGGCGACCAATGCAGCGTTGCCTGTCATCGCTTGACCGTCGATGAGCGTTGTTTTTTTCAAAGGCACCGCTTTCTCTTTTGCTCGATCATTCGCAATTTGCTTTGCGGTCGCCTGGTTCGAGCGGCTGCGTGCTACTCGGAAGCGAACGCCGGAAGGTCGAACGCGGTGACGCGCGGCGGCTCAGAGAACTTCTCAACTTGGACCAGGACGGTCTGCGCGACCGATCCTTGTCCCAAGCGCGAGGTGCCTTTATCGAGAGTGACCACATTGGGATTTCCGTGTTTCTCGAGAGAGGAATCGGCACTGGGGTCTTCCGGGTCGAACCACGCCCCTGTCGCAATCTGCGCAACACCGCTCATGAGATCGTTGCTCACCCGAGCCGACGCCAGAAATGCCCCGCGATCGTTATAGGCACGCACGACATCGCCCTCTTCAATGCCTCGCTCAGCGGCATCTCTCGGCGACAGATTCAGAACCTCTCTGCCATCGCGCTTGAATTGCACGCTGACCGAGCTAGGGTCGAGTTGGCTATGGAGCTTGCCAGCAGGCTGATTCGACAAGAGGTGCAGCGGAAACATCGCGGCCTTTTCGCCACCGAGCCATTCGGCCGGCTCGAGCCATGTCGGATGCGGCGGACAATCTTCATATCCGTACTCCGCGATCCGCCGAGAGAAGAGTTCGATCTTTCCAGAAGGAGTCTTGAGGGGATGTACAGCCGGATCGGCGCGGAAATCGGCCATCATCACCGGCTCCAGGTACTCCTCACCGGATGGAAATTCGTACGAGCCTTGCTCCCAGAACGAATCGAAATCAGGTGGCGCGTAGCCCAGGCCGATCGCGCGTTCGCGAGCTTGACCATACATGTGGCGCAGCCACTCCATCTCGTTGCGTCCTTCCGTGTATGCGGCCTCGAACCCCATTCGTCCCGACAGTTCCGCGAACACATCGAAGTCGTTCCGCGACTGGGCTACGGGCGGAATGACTTGATGCATTGCGATCCAGTGCCGCTGTAGTTCCGTCGCCAGGATGTCGTTGCGCTCCATGGTGGTGGTTGCCGGCAGAACGACATCGGCATACCTTGCCGGCGGGTTCCACCACGGCTCGTGCACCACCACGAAGTCCGGACGGCGCCAGGCACGCACGAACCGGTTGAGATTCGTGTTGTGATGAAACGGATTGCCGCCGACCGAATAGATCAGCTTGATGTCGGGCATCCGAATCTTCGCCCCGTCGTATTCGAGTTCGGAACCCGGGTCGAGCAGCATGTCCGCCACGCGCCCGACCGGTACGTACGAGCGCACCGGATTGGGACCGAGAGAGAGCGTCGGACGCGGGATGTCTCGAGGTCGGCGGATGGCAATGCCCGCAACGGCGCCCAGGCCAAAGCTGAACCCGCAACCCGGTTCACCGATCCGTCCAAGGAGACTGGCCAGCGCGATCGTCATCCATACTGGCTGCTCTCCATGATCGGCGCGCTGCACCGACCAGGCCGTCGCAACCAGCGTCTTGCGCGCCGCCATCCTGCGAGCGAGATCACGGATGGTATCGGCCCCCACGCCACAGATGCGCGATGCCCACGCCGCATCCTTGGGCACGCCGTCCGTTTCGCCTACCAAGTAACGCCTGAACGGCTCGAATCCTTCGCAGTAGACGTCGAGGAATCGCCTGTCGTGCAGGTTCTCGCTCACCAGCACGTGCGCCAGGCCGAGCATCATCGCCGTATCGGTGTTGGGAACGATCGGCAGCCAATCGGCCTTCAGCAGTTCGGAAGCGTTGTCACGCGAAGGGCTGATGTTGACGAACTCGACGTTCGAGCGCGCCATGCGCCCCATCCACTGTTCCGCTTCATGGACTGCTGCACCGCCTGCGTCAATCTGCATGTTTTTGACGTGCGCGCCGCCGAACATCACGACAAGCTCCGCATGCTCAGCGATATGTACCCAGGGGACCGCCATCGAGGTGACGTCCGAAGAACCGATCACGTACGGGGCGATGTGCATCGCCGCGCCAAAGCTATGGTTTCCCCGCTTGTCGACGTAGCCGCCGAACAGCCCCAGGAAGCGCTTCAGGACGCTGGGGGAATGGTGCAGGCGACCCGCGCTCGCCCAACCGTAAGAGCCGCCATATATCGCCTCGTTGCCGAACTCGGACTTGACTCTGCGCAAACCCTCTTCGATCAGATTCATCGCGACGTCCCAAGTCACTGGGACGAACGGCTCCGCGCCCCTCCCTGATCGAGATGCCTCTCTGTTTCTCAAATAGCCTGCGCGAACGTGAGGCTGCTGAATGCGCAGCGGGCTGCGCACCATTTGCGGCAGTGCCTGGACAAGAGCAGTGGGGCCCGGGTCTTTCTCGAACGCGGTCACGCCGGAGATTTCGCCGTTCTTCAGATGGACGTCATAGACGCCCCAGTGCGAAGCGGTCTGAATCCGTTTCGGATGGCTCATTTCAGACTTCCGAGGGCGAGACCGGGCCGGCTGTTGCCGCGCCCGCTGAACGTGATCGCGCATCCTGAAGATCCAGCGCCACGTCGACGATCATGTCCTCTTGGCCTCCCACCATGCGGCGCTTGCCCAGTTCGACCAGGATGTCCACCGTCTTGAGTTGGTACTTGGCCGCCACGGCCTCGCTGTGACGCAGGAACGAGCTGTACACGCCGGCATAGCCCAGCGCCAGCGTTTCGCGGTCCACGCGAACCGGTCGGTCCTGCAGGGGGCGCACGATGTCGTCGGCCGCATCCATCAACTTGTACAGGTCGGTCCCGTGGTTCCAGCCCAGTCGGTCGATGGCAGCGATGAAAGCTTCGAGTGGTGCATTGCCGGCACCTGCTCCCATGCCGGCCAGGCTCGCGTCCACGCGATCGCAGCCTTCCTCGACGGCAACGATGGAGTTGGCCACGCCCAGGCTCAGGTTGTGGTGCGCGTGCATGCCGGTCTGCGTCTCGGGCTTGAGGATGTCCTTGAAGGCGCGGAAACGCTCGCGCACGTCCTGCATACCCAGGGCGCCGCCGGAGTCCACCACGTAGCAGCAGGTAGCGCCGTAGTTCTCCATGAGCTTGGCCTGCTGCGCCAGCGCCTGGGGTTCGGTCATGTGGCTCATCATCAGGAAGCCCACGGCCTCCATGCCGAGCTTGCGGGCGTATTCGATGTGCTGGCGGGACACGTCGGCCTCGGTGCAGTGCGTGGCCACGCGCACCACGCGCACGCCTGCGTCGTAGGCATTCTTCAGGTCATGCACGGTGCCAATGCCGGGCAGCAGCAGCGTGGCGATCTTGGCATGCTTGACCACGCTGGCCACGCCTTCGATCCATTCGAGATCGGTGTGCGCGCCGAAGCCGTAGTTGAAGCTCGAACCCTGCAGGCCGTCGCCGTGGGCCACTTCGATGGAGTCGACCCTCGCATCGTCGAGCGCCTTGGCGATCTGCTTTGCGTTCTCCACGCTGTATTGGTGGCGGATGGCGTGGCTGCCGTCGCGCAGCGTCACGTCGGAGATATAGATCTTCTTTGTGCTCATGTGTTTTGTCGGTGGATTCGCTCGTTGCGAGCACTGGACCTGCCGCCGCAGCGCAGCGGACAGGAACATCGACGAGCCAGTTTCATGGCTTCATCGCCTTTTGATGGCGGGGCCTATCTCCGCCGCCTGAAGCCAAGCCGCTATTTCAGCTGGCTACTTCGCGGGGCGACTGGACGCCTCGACTTGTCGCCGTCCTTGAGATTGATTTCGGCAATCTGGTTTCCGTTGGGTGCGGTCCAGGTCAAGTGGCGATTCCAGATTTCGGAGTCATGCCCGGGGATCACCCGCTCAGTCTTGTTCTTCACCAGATCCCGCATTTGCCGATACGCCTTGATCTGATTGAATGCGTTCCCTTGGTGGTATCCAGGCGGCCACATGCGCTCGATGTTCGAGTACCAGTAGACGATATCCCCCGCGGCGATGAAGGGACCGTTGAGCGTGTTTATCTCGAACCACTGGGAACCAAAGGTATGACTGTCCTTCGCCAGCCTTGCCCTGATGCCCGGCAGGATCTCCTCGTCGCCGCGAATGAACTTGATGCGGCCATCCGACACCCCTTGTGCCGCTCGCATCAGATCCACGGGATCGAAAGAAGAAAAGACCCACTCTTTCTCTTCTTCTGTCTGATGCTGGTGAACGGAACACACCGCATCCGACCAACCCATGTATTCGTCGAACTGGATGTATAGCTTCGCATTGGGAAATGCCTCGAAGTTGCCCATATGGTCGAAATGCATATGGGTAACCAGGATCGTGTCGACGTCTTCCGGTGCGAAACCTATGCGACCAAGGACCTTCTTCGGATCCTCCCACTCGGAAAATGCGTATCGAGTAAGCCAGTGGTTGTTCTGGAACCCGCAATCGACGAGGGCCACATGCTGCTTGCCTCCGACCTCTCCGCCGACCAGCAAGGTATAGATCATCGGGATGATGCAATTTCCGGCGTTGGAATAAATTCCGGCGCCCCCGAAAAAATCCTTCGCCATATCGGCTTGGCAATAGGCCAGCGACCAGATTGACCAATCTGTGCGGCGCTCGATAGAAGATCGTTCAGTCATTTTTCAGGCCTTTCATTTCAGAATGCATGTGCACAGAGCACGTACGGGGGGGAGGTCACTGGAGAGCGGACGCAGGGATGTGGCCTGAAGCGGCAACGTCGGGGTGCCACGACCTCCAATGGGCAGCATGGAGCGATCGCTGTTGCTCATAGTCGTATCTGCCGGCTCAGGCTGCGACAGCCCCAGTTGCCATTCGCTGCGACATCCGCCGAGCCATCTGTTCGGCCGTGCGAAGGCCCGCGCTGGTCATGATGTCGAGGTTGCCTGCGTAGGCAGGCAGGTAATGCGCGGCGCCTTCCACTTCCAGGAAGATGCTGGTCTTGAGGCCGGAAACACGGCCGACGCCCGGAACGTTGAGGTTCTCGACGCGGTCGAACTGGACGGCCTGCTTCAGGCGATAGCCCGGCACGTAGCTCTGAACCTCGGCCGCCATCGCCGCAACCGAATCGGCGATGGCCGCTTCGTCGGCAACGTCGCTCAGCGTGTACACCGTATCTCGCATGATCAGCGGCGGCTCCGCGGGGTTCAGCACGATGATGGCCTTGCCCTTGGTGGCGCCGCCCACCACCTCGATCGCCTTGGACGTCGTTTCGGTGAACTCGTCGATGTTGGCGCGAGTGCCGGGACCTGCGCTCTTGCTGGAGATCGACGCCACGATCTCGCCGTAGTGCACCTTGGCGACGCGCGACACCGCGGCCACCATGGGTATCGTGGCCTGGCCGCCGCAGGTGACCATGTTCACGTTCAGCGCGTCGAGGTACGCATTTCCATTGACCACGGGAATGCAGTACGGACCGATGGCCGCGGGCGTGAGGTCCACCATGCGGATGCGGGGACTGAGGGTGCGCAGGTAGGCGTCATTCTTGACATGCGCGCCGGCGCTGGTGGCATCGAACACAAAGTCGATCTCGGCAAACCCGGGCATGCGGGTGAGGCCTTCCACCCCCTCGTGGGTGGTGGCAACACCGAGGCGTGCAGCACGGGCCAGGCCGTCGGACGCGGGGTCGATGCCGACCATGGCCCCCATTTCGATGTGTTGGCCATGACGCAGGATCTTGATCATCAGATCGGTGCCGATGTTTCCACTGCCAATGATGGCGGCCTTGAATTTGCGGGTCATACAAAACTCCAGATAGGGACGCTGCGCTTGCGCTGGTGCGATTGAGGTGGTCTGTGCTCAGGTCAGCTGAAAGCCGACGCTGCCCAAACCTTGCATGCGCATCGAAATGTGCTGGCCTGGATTGATCCACTCCGCGGGCGTCGCCCCGCCGGCCAGAACGATCCAACCGGCTTCCAGCGGCTCGCCTGCAGCGGCCGACACACGAGCGGCAGCGACCAGCGAGCGCAGTGGATCGCCGAGCAGTGCGGCCGTGGAACCGACCTGCACGGCTCGTCCGTCAATGCTCATTACCAGCCCCAGGTTTCGAAAGTCGGTCGCCGGCGAATGCCAGCCGCCAACGACGAAGCCACTCGAAGACGCGTTGTCCGCGATGACTTCAGGCAACGTGAACTTGAAGTTCTGATAGCGCGAGTCGATCACTTCGAGAGCGGGTGCAATGGCTTCGACTGCCGCAAGCGCTTCGGCACCGGTGACATTGCCCGCCAGCGGCTTCTTCAGAAGGAACGCCAACTCCGGTTCGACCCGCGGGTGCACGAAGCGCGAACGCTCGACGGTGGAGCCTTCCTCCAGTTGCATGGCATCCGTCAGCCGCCCCCAGATGACGTCGGACAGCCCCATCTGGATCATCTTTGCCCGGCTGGTGAAGCCCATCTTGATGCCGACGCGGCGCTCGCCGCGCTCGAGCCGGCGAGAAATGGAGGCGCGCTGGATCTCGTAAGCCTCGGGCAGGCTGAGCTTGTTGTCCGTGTCGAACTGCGGAACCTCGCGCGCGTATCTGGCGGCGTCGTCCAAACGGGTGATGATTTCTTCGTGCACGCTCATGCTGCTACTCCAGTGCCTTGGCTCTCTGATCCAAACTCCGTGCGAACGCACCCCACGCCATTGATGTGGCACTCGAACACGTCGCCCGGTTTGACGGCGACCATGGGTCCCAGCGCCCCGGACAGAATGAGCTCGCCAGCACGCAACGGTTTGCCCAGGCGCGACATGGTGCGCGCCAGCCAGACCATCGCGTTCAGGGGGTTGCCGAGGCAGGCGGCACCGGCGCCGGTGGACACAGGTTCACCGCGGCGCGACAGGCACATTCCCGCCAGGCTCAGGTCCAGGCCACGAGGAGACATCGGCGTCGAACCCAGCACGTAGACGCCGCACGAAGCGTTGTCGGCCACCGTATCGACCAGCTTGATATTCCAGTCCGCGATGCGGCTTCCGACGATTTCCAACGCCGGGATCACATAGTCCACGGCTTGCAGGACTTCTTGGTGCGAAGGTTGCTCCATGTCCAGGTCGTGGCTGAGAACGAAACCGATCTCGGCCTCGACCTTCGGCTGGTGAAGAACCGACAGAGGAATGGTTTCGGCGTCGCCGAACGACATGTCATCGAAGAGCGAACCGAAATCGGGCTGGTTCACGCCAAGCTGGCGTTGCACCACGAGGGAGGTAAGACCGATCTTGCGACCGACCACACGCCGCCCTTGTGAGATACGACGTTCGGTGTTGATGGCTTGAATCGCATAAGCGTCATCTGCGTTCATGCCCGGATAGCTGTCACGCAAGGGTGCGATCAGCGCACCGCTACCCGTCGCCTGATGAAGAGACTGCGCGGCTTCTTCGCGTTGTTGTGGCGTCACGATGGAACTTTCCTTTATGCGTTTTGAGCGAGTGGCTTGTATGCCACCGCCTTGATCTCGATTCGCAGCACCGGGTGGGGCAGCTGGTGAACAGCCACCGTCGTGCGCGTCGGGCCGTCGTAGTCGAAGTACTCGGCGTACACCTCGTTGTAGCCCTTGAAGTCGGCCATATCGACCAGATAGGCGGACAACTCGACCAGGTCTGCCAGGTCCGCTCCAACACCTTGAAGGATGGTGCGGATGTTCTCGATGACTGCATGCGTCTGCGCGCGGATGTCGGCATCCAGAACACCCATCGGATCGACCGCGGCGCCCACGAAGCTGTTGTCCGCACGGCGCGAGCTGGTGCCCGAGACGAACAGGAAATCTCCCGCGCGCTTGACGTGTGGAAACTTGCCTCGCGGCTGGGCCCGTCCTTCAACGACGGTCGACAAAGTCTGGGCTCTACCTGTGGCTTTCTCAGTCATGGAAGGCATCCGGTGCGTCGACATGAATGCAGACGTTGGTGAGCTCGGAGTAGAAGTTCAGCGAATGCATCCCTCCTTCGCGCCCGACGCCCGACAGACCGCTGCCTCCGAACGGCGTTCTGAGGTCCCGCAGAAACCAGGTGTTGACCCAGGCGATACCCACGTTCATCGATTGCGCCACACGGTGGGCCTTGTTCACGTTGCTCGTCCAGATCGTGGCGGCCAGTCCGTAGGGCGTGGCGTTCGCGCGTTGGATGACTTCGGCTTCGGAGTCGAACGGCGTCACGTGGCCGATCGGCCCGAAGATCTCTTCGCGCACGCACCGCGCGTCGTCGGGAAGGCCGGCGATCAGCGTGGGCTCTACCCAGCAACCGTTGTCAAGGTGGTTGTCGAACCGCGGTGTGCCACCGCCGACCACAAACTGAGCGCCTTCCTGGCGTGCGATGGCGTAGTACGTCAGCACCTTGTCCCGATGAGCTGCCGAGATGAGCGGGCCCATCTCGGTTGCCGGATCGGTCGGATCGCCGAGCTTCAGTTGCTTGGCTCGCTCGGCAAGCGCCTTGACGAAGCGTTCGTAGATCGGCCGCTCGATGAAGATACGCTCGGAGCACAGGCAGACTTGGCCGCTGTTGAGGAACACCGCGCGCGCCATGCCATCGACGGTCTTGTCGAAGTCGCAGTCCGCGAAGATGATGGCGGCGTTCTTGCCGCCAAGCTCGAACGAGACCGGCTTCACGCCCTCCGCAGCGGCGTGCATGATGGCAGTGCCGGTTTTCGATTCACCGGTGAAGGTGATGGCGTTCACGCGCGGGTGCTTGGTGATGAACTCGCCTGCGGAGTTGGGGCCGAAGCCGTGAATCAGGTTGAACACGCCGCTTGGCAAGCCAACCGCTTGCATCACTTCCGCGAGCAGCGTGGCAGTGCCCGGCGTTTCCTCGGAAGGCTTGGCCACGACTGCATTCCCGCAAGCCAGGGCCGGTGCGATCTTCCAGGTGAACAGCAGCAACGGAAGATTCCACGGCGAGATGATGCCGACGACGCCCAATGGCTTGCGCACGGCGTAGTTGATGGCCTGCGCGCCTCCTGGCAGATCTGTACGGTAGCTGTCCAGCGGCGCGGTCTTCAGGATGTCGGCAAAGACCCGGAAATTCGCAGCACCGCGCGGGATGTCCAGCTTGGATGCCAGCGATACGGGCTTGCCCGTGTCGCTGACTTCGGCATCGAGGAAGTCGGCAGCCCGCCGATCGATCTCGTCGGCGATGCGGTAGAGCATGTCTGCACGATCCGCGACCGAAGTTGCGCCCCAGTCGCGCACCGCGCGATGGCCGGCCTCCACGGCATCATTGACCATGTCCTTCGTGGCCTCGTGCACATCCGCAAAGCGGACACCGGTTGCCGGGTTGATCCCGGCAAACCGCTTCTCGCTCTCGACGAATCGGCCATTGATGAAATTCCTGTACTGCTTCAACACTCATACTCCTCGAAGACCAATGCGGGGCCCGCCACGCGAGCCCACCGAAACTCACTACTGAACGCGGAATTCCACGACCGCACCACCGCTGCCGTAGAGGGGGGCGTACTCGTGAACCGTGGCCGACTTGAAGCCGCCCTTCATGGCGCCGAGCAGCCAGTAAAGATGTTTGAAACCCATGTCCGCGCGCGCCTCGGCGGCGTACTGCGGGAGCACCTTGCGAAGGCCGTCAACGTCCCCCCCCTCCATCAACGCGAGGACGCGGCGGTTCCATTCGTCGTCGCCCTTGGAGAGGATGTGGTCCTCTTTCAGGTCGATGGTCTCGCGGAACATGTTGTTCGACAGGCCACCGATGCCGATGACGGCCACTCGCTTGCCTTCGGCCGCAGCCAGTGCGATGCCGCCCAAGGCCTCTGTCTGCTCGGCGTTGTGATAGAGGTTGTTGGCCGCCATCACTACCGGGATCTGGTCGGTACCGATGCTCATCAGGGACGCTGCCGTGATGGTTCCGGTGTCGATCGGGAACTGGTCGTAGTCGACACCGCGAGCACGGATGCCCCCCGCGTTACTGCCTTGAACGCAGCGCTCGGCAAGCGCGGTGTCCGAGACGATGTCGAAGTTCTGTTCTCCGAACTCATGCCAGTTCTCGTCCACATGCAGGCCGCTGCTGCGTTTTCGCGTCACCCACAGCTGATCCAGCACCGCGAACCATTGCGTCGAGTAGACGAGGACGCAGTCGGGCTTCGATTCGGCGAGCGACTTTCCCGCCAGAGCGAGCGCATCGCGCAGGCGCCCCCACGGGGCAACGTCGGGGCCAGCTGGGGAAGAGGACTGCCGGGCACAAGGAATGCAGATACAACGGTCACTTTGGGTCTCCAAGTGGGAAATTCAGGGGGAGTGGTCAGGCCGGCTGCAGCTCGGCGCCAAGGGACGACAGACCTGCTGCTTCGAGGTCCCACTCGATCACGGCGTTGCCTGTGCCGATGACCGAGCCGTAGCCATGCAGCTTGCCCGCCAACTCGGGGTATCCCATGGCCGCGTGCATCCAGGTGAAGGCTCCCGACTTCGTTTCCGCGAAAGCCTCGTCGATGAACTGGGGCATGATCTGGAACACTTCCTTCATGCGGCCCTGGCGCATCAACTCGATCATGCGGATGTCCCACTTGTAGCCGTCGTATCGCTCCGGGTGCTCCTTGGACATGTCCTCGGGCGGCACCGGCTCTTCGTGGAAGTGCCAGTGCGAAAGGGTGTTGCTGGCCAGCAGGACCGCTTTGCGGCCGGTCTTGCGGATCGCCTCACGAGTGGCGCGACCCAGAATGTCCATCTCGCCCAGGCCTTCGCCCGTGCTCAGGTAGTACGGCGTGTTGTTGGCGGAGATGCCGACAACGGGGATGTCCCACTGCGGCCGGATCATGTGCAGCGTCGTGATGGTTCCGTAGTCCACGCGGAACTTCGGGTTGCGCATCATCTTGCTGACGATGCCCAGCTTGTTCGCCTCCTCGCAGCAGGCTTCCGCCAATTCGACGTCGACGTTCAAGCCGAAGTCATAACGGAACAGGTTCGGAAAGATGGGATCCACCGACCGGCCTGCTAGATGCGGCACTCCCAAAAAATGGTGGCCGACCTGGGTGATCCAGTGGGGCGTGTGCACGAGCAGAACGTCCGGCTTGAGTCGTTCGATGCTTTCGCGTGCGCGGTCGTAAGCCCAGCGCAACTGCTCCCATCCACCTTCCGAACGCGGCTCGTTCTGTGGTGGGTTTTCGGCGTAGACGATATGAGGCGGATGGGGCGCCAGCAAGCCAGAAAGAATTTTTCCTTCGCTCATTTTGTGTTCCTCTCAGGTTGACAACTGAAACTCGATTTCCACCGCAGCACCCAGCGGGAGGGACTTCACGACCGTGAAGGTTCTAGCGGGCGGAGCGAGCTGCGAGAAGAACTCGCTCCACACCTCATTCATGCCGTTGGAGGCGGCGTCTCCCGCGCAGAAGACACGAGCCAGCACGAGGCGGTCGAGCGACCAGCCTTGCTCCACGCACAGCGCTTGCAGGTTGCGCAGGATCTGGCGGGTTTGCTCTGCCGCGTCTTCGCTCACCAAGCGGCCGGTGGCCGGGTCCAGCCCAACCAAACCGGATACGTAGATGTCCGTCCCGACCTGCACCGCCGGGGCGTATCTGAAGCGGGGTTCAGGAAGCGCTTCAGACCGTTCGATGCGCCGAAGCAATGGCGATGAGGGATTCATGTCAGAACTGCCTTTTTGACCTGTCATGCCTAGGTAATGTTGTCGATGTTTTATGACGTATGCGTACTATCTTAGGTTGATTCGCCAAAGCGTGTCTAGGGAAATTTACCTATATATTCGAGCACCAAAAGGCTGCGCACCAGCTTGTTGCATGCCCCAATACAGTACGTATACGTCATTCAGGAGTGGCATATGGAGCTCCCTCTTAAACTGCCATGAAGCTTGCCCACCGCTGCACCGTCAGCTGCAGCCCCCTACCTCATCGTCAATGCCAAAAATATCGTCGTCGCCATCGGTCACCAAGGAAGTCCAAGGGCTTCTGCGTCAGTTCCGGCTTGAAAACGTGCCTTCGCATCTGCTGCGACGAGCTCACTTCAAGGCGGAGGAAATTTTTGCGAACACGTTCTCGGAAGAAGACGTGACGCCGCGGCAGAAAGCCGCGCTCGTGCTGTTGCACCAAGAGCCGGGCTTGAACCAGAATGCACTGGCTGAGCGCTTGTCGATGGACCGCAACACGGTGGCAGAGATGGTCAAGCGCATGAGCAAAGGCGGTCTCATCGAACGCAGGCCATCGCCGGGCGATGCTCGCGCCTATCAGTTGTACGTCGCTCCGGGCGGCATTGAATTGCTCAACCGGGTGATGCCCAGGGATGCCGGAGTCGAGGATCAGCTTCTGGCGAAGTTGCCACCTGAGTACCGCGGACTTTTTGTGAAGTGCCTGCGCCTCATCGCTGAAGTCGACGACGAATCCACACGCTCGCGTGCGGCTTAGCAAAGCCTTGCTGGGCGCCATGCCGGTATCAGGCTGCTATCGGCCAAAACCCAGCCTCTTTTCGGCTCGAGAACGGGGTCAGCTGAATCCAGATCGATCGCGGGCATGTTCAATGCAGCGCCGCGAGCGCCAAACGGAACCAGGACGCTCCCACTCAGCGGGATGACCTTCGTCGCGGGATTCAACGTCGGCCGCATTCCCCGCATGGGCTGGATCTCATCGATCAGGGCGGCCATCATGGTGCGCGCTCATTGATCAATCGGACCGCCTCGGCACGAGCATTGCGCGAACCTGCGAGGGTAAGTTCGATCTCGCGCGCTGCCTCTTGCAGCTTCGAAAGCAAGCCGTCCAGCGATTTCATCCGGAAGGTCGGAGCAGCAATCGTGAGTACCCCGGCCAGAGCGCCCGACGGCAGGAACACAGGCACTGACAAGCTGATGACGCCGTCCTCTATCTCTCCACAGCTGCGGGCCACCTTCGATGCATGTATGCCCTCGAGTTGCTTCGCAAGTTCTGCGCAAATCCGCCGTTCGTCCTTCGTTCTCGCCGCGCCTTCGATCGCGGAAAGGATGCGACGGCGCTCTCGCTCTGGAAGAAATGCGAAATGGGTCTTGGCCGAGGAGCCTATGTGGATCGGGGTCTCCCGCACGGGGTCGATGCCAACACGTATCGCTTTCGGACTCTCCGTGTAAGTGGCGCACTGCACGCGGTCGCCCACGCGAACGGTGAAGAGAGTCGTTTCACCAACCGTCCTTGCCAGTTGAGCGACCACCGGCTCTGCGGCGGCCGTTGGCGAGATGCCTTCCACCGAGGCGCTCACCATGTGCGCGAACCCTGCGCTGATTCGATAGTCCCCCGACGAGCCGACCTCTTCGATCAACCCTCTGGATCGCAGCACTTGAAGGTATCGATAGGTCGAACTACGTGAGGTCCCGAACGCCTCGGCAATGCTCTGCGCGTTGCCGGTGGCGCCCGGGGCTGCAAACATCAGCAAGATGTCCAGCACTCGCTCCACAGACGAAAAGCCAAGTCGATTTTCCGACGCCTCACTCATGTACAGTCCCTGTATGTGGGAATTGAATTCCCATCATATGCGACTTGATTGAGATTGCAAGAGGAACATGGGGCGCGAGAAGGCACCCCGCGCGGCACCGGGGGGTGAACACAAAGCTCGGTGCCTGACGCAGCGAAGGAGAACTGTCGAAGAGTGCTTTCCGTACGCTCAAGCACTGGACGGGCCCACTCGGAAAACGAGGGGCGCGATGAATGAGGCAATCGATTGAACGCGAAAGTGCCGTCCGCCCCGGCGACTTCTATCCGAAATGGGTGGTGAGGGGCGTTAATGGAATGGACGCCCCCTCCCCGCATCGCAGGCCAACCAGATTCGGGGATTGCTGGCCGAGTTTGGATTGGTTATCCCTCAGGGGATCGGGAACATTGCCAGGCAGGTGCCACAGCTGATCGAGGACGCGACCAATGAATTGCCAGGCTCATTGCGTCTTCTCATGCAGCGGTTGCTGGAACAGCTGAAGGAGCTGGACCGTCAAGCCGACGAAATTGGCGCCCAGATCGAGGCGTGGCACCGGGATAGCGAGTCAAGCCGAAAACTCGCTCAAGTTCCAGGAATCGGACCGATTACCGCCAGTGCGCTGGTGGCGACCGTCGTCAGCGCTGGGAACTTCACCAGCGGTCGCCAATTGGCGGCGTGGCTCGGTCTTGTGCCTGGACAAAGCTCCAGTGGAGGGAAGAACGTCTTACTCGGCATCAGCAAGCGGGGAGACGCGTATTTGCGAACGCTGCTCATCCATGGCGCTCGCGCGGTGAGCACCCGGGGCATTGCTGGAGTCAAGGCTTCCAGTCGCGAAGGTTGCAAACCGTCTTGGTGCCTGGGCCCATGTCCCTGACTGTGCCGGCTCCAGGGGCTGGTTGGCATGGCCGAGTCGACTGCTCGTTGTCCATGGCAGAGGAGCGCACCCATACGGAGACCAGACCGGAATTTTCGATAGTCTGGTTGCAACCCTCAAGTGCGTGGAATGCGTGAATGGCGTTTCGTTCAAAGTATGTCAGCCACTCCTTGTTCGAGTCGGTGTTGGCGAACCACTTCTTCCACCGGCCGTTCGAACCGTCAATTTCGACTGTCCAGCCCTTGTCGCCTCGCTTCTGACGAAACTGGTCGCTGTCCCAATGCATGACCATGTATTTGTTCTGGTCGATGCACTGCGGCTTGGTCAGCGTTGCGTACATCTCCTGTGGGTGGTGATAGTGGAATGGGTACGTTGTGTTGAACAACTGTGCTGTCATGCCGACCTCGGCGCCGACGGTTTCCCCATCGATCTCCTTGATACGCAGGTTGCCCCATGGTCCCATGACCTCTGCGTAAAGGTAGCCACCGCGGAAGCGTTCGCTGCCAGCGGCCTTGTTTTCGGCATAGAAGGGGATCCAGCCCACCGAAGACCATAGAGTCGGCAGCCCGTTGATGCTCACGTCCTTTGCCCAATGGACGCTCGTGTCGATTCGCGAAGTGACGGCGACGAAGTTCTCGTTGAGCTCCAGGCCGGCCTTGCCCACTTCGCCGCCCATCTTCTTGTAGAAGTCGGTGAGCAAAGGGCGGTTGAGCCACTTGGCCGTTGCCGACAGGTTCCTGGTCTGCTCGCTGGGCGTGTACAGGGGAAATTCCTTGTAGTTCTTCTGCGTGTCGAAGCACGCCTTTGCCTTTTCCGGCTCCGCCAGGATGGCTCTCAGGTGCTTGGCCATCAGCTCGACGTCACGATACTTGAGTACGCATCGTGTCTGTGCCTTTCCGGTTTGAGAGCTGTAGGTCTGAACGGTTGCTTGTGCAGAGTCCTTGCATTGGCCTGTCGGCGTTTCGATGGTCTTCAGGAACTGCCCCAGGTATGTGAGCGACTCGTTCCAGAACTGGTCCACGAGCTTCTGCTCTTCAGGCGTGTGTTTCGCAGGTACCACGTCGTCCTGGCACTTGAAGTCGGCAGCGAAAGCATGGACGGATACGAGTGCGCTGCCGATGAGGCAGCTCAGAATGCGTTTGCTCATGTTTGTCTCCTTGGATACTGCAAAGGAACAGAAGTCGAGTCGCCCTCGAGCAGGCGAGGCCGCTCGCTGAACTCAGGAATTGACGTCGACGACGACCCGCCCACGGACCTTTCCGTCCAGCAGCTTTGGAGCCGTGGCGATGACCTCGGAAAGGCCGATCTCCTCGGCGATGTGCGGGAGCTTGGAAAGGTCCAGGTCGGTGGACAGGCGCTTCCATGCCGCGATTCGTTCTTCGCGGGGACACATCACGCTGTCGATGCCTACAAGCGTTACGCCACGCAGGATGAACGGGGCTACCGATGCGGGAAGGTCCATTCCTCCAGCGAGGCCGCATGCGGTCACGACGCCGCGGTACTTGGTTGCGGCACAGATGTTCGCGAGCGTGTTGGAGCCAACGACGTCGACGGCCCCGGCCCAGCGTTCTTTCTGCAGCGGTCGTCCGGGCGCTGAGAACTCGGCACGATCCAGGACGATGCTTGCACCAAGTTGCGTGATGTACTGGGCCTCATCCAGGCGGCCGGTCACGCCCGCGACCTTGTAGCCGAGCCTGGCGAGGATCGCCACCGCAAAGCTGCCGACGCCACCGGCTGCCCCGGTCACCACGATCTCGCCCGCTTCCGGTGTCACCCCGTGGCGTTCGAGCGCCATGACGCAGAGCATGGCGGTGTAGCCTGCCGTGCCGATTGCCATGGCCTCGCGCGGAGAGAACGTCGTCGGCAGCGGCACGAGCCAATCGGCGTCAACGCGTGCGCGCTGCGCCAGGCCTCCCCAATGCCGTTCACCCACGCCCCAGCCATTCAGGAGCACGACATCGCCGGACTTGTACATCGGGCTTTCGGACTCTTCGACCACGCCCACCAGATCGATGCCTGGAATCATCGGGAAGGAGCGGGCGATGGGAGCGCGTCCGGTGATGGCCAGCGCATCCTTGTAGTTGAGCGTGGAGTAGCTCACGCGAACTGTCACGTTGGCATGCGGAAGCTCGCTGTTGTCGAGCTGCTTGAGCGCGGCTCGATCCGGCCCTGGGCCGTCATCGATGACGATGGCTGAGAAATGTGATTGCATGGTATTTGGACCTGTCTTCTATGAAGGGAAAAGCCGGTGCCCGGCAAATCAACGGTGCCGGAATACGGGCGCGCGTTTCGACAGGAAGGCATTCATGCCCTCCTTCTGGCCGTCGGTCGCAAAGGCTGCCTGGAACAGGCGGCGCTCGTGCAGCATGCCTTCGGACAGGCCTATTTCCAGGGCGCGATTGACGGCTTCCTTTGCCATGCGAACGGCCGGGGCGTTGTAGCCAGCGATGGTGTGGGCAGCCTCGAGAGCTGTCTGCAGCAATTCGCCCGCCGGCACGATTCGCGCGACCAGGCCGGCTGCCTTTGCTTCAGGCGCGGTAAGGCTGCGACCGGTAAGAATCAGGTCCATGGCCAAGGCCTTGCCCACCGATTTCGTGAGACGCTGAGAGCCACCTATGCCGGGCAGGATGCCAAGCTTGATTTCGGGCTGTCCGAAGTGCGCATCCTCGGATGCGATGATGAAGTCGCACATCATCGCGAGTTCGCAGCCGCCGCCCAATGCATAGCCGCTGACGGCCGCGATGATCGGCTTGGAGACCTCGATGAGCTCATTCCACGCGGCGAAGATGTCACGTGACTGGAGTTCTGCGAACGTCTTGTCGGCCATCTCCTCGATATCGGCCCCTGCGGCGAATGCGCGGGGACTTCCAGTGATCACGATGGCGCCAATGTTGTCGTCCACGTCGAAGGTCTTCAGGGCGCTGACCACCTCACGGGACATGCGCACATTCAGTGCGTTGAGCGATTTCGGGCGATTCAGCGTAATGAGGCCGACCCGGTCCCGGCGCTCGACGATGATGGTCTCGTACCGTGCGGACAAAGCGTCCCGGGGTACTGGCGCCGTGGCAGGGTCGGCGGCTGCTGCGGGGACGCCCTTCGCGGGGACTGGCGCAGAGGTCTTGGGTGAAGTTGCGGCGATGGACATTTGGAGTTCTCCTTCAGACAGATGAAACAGATGGTTCAAGCAGCGGCGTCGAGCTCTGCGCTGCCGGCCGCAGGTGCGTAATCGCCGGTGCGCGACATCAGTTCTGCGAGGATGCTTTCGCGGTGTTCATCCAGGCCCGGAGCGCGCAAGGGCGTCAGTACATCGATGTCGGCAAATGCGCTCATCTTGATGGGGTTGCCAGCTGTACGGATAGGCTTCTTTCCTGCGCCTTCAACTTGAACAATCATGTTGCGCGCCAGCAGCTGCGGATGGTCGAACAGCTTGTCGATCGTGTTGATGGGCGCGCACGGAACGCCGGCTTCGTTGAGTCGCGCGATCCAATGGGCAATCGGCTTGATTCGTGTGATGTCTTCGATGGCCTGGACCAACGCCGGACGGTTCTGACAGCGCAGGTCATTGGTGAAGAACCGCACGTCCAACGCCAGCTGAGGGCTCTCCAGCGCATCTGCCATCAGCATGAACAGCTGGTCATTGCCTGCGGCGATGACGAATCGCCCATCCTTGGCGGCGAAAGTCTCGAAGGGTGCGAGGGAAGGATGGCAGTCGCCAGTCCGCGTGGGGACCTTCTTCTCCACGTCGAAACGAGCGAGTGCCGTTTCCAAGAGCGCGGCCTGGCAGTCGAGCATGCCGATGTCCACGCGGGTGCCCTGGGCGTCACGTGTCCTCTTGTAGAGCGCCGAAATGATTCCGATGGCTGCGAACAGCGCTGCGCTGAGGTCCCCGAAACTTGTGCCAACCCGTGCCGGAGGCGCGTCTGGCCATCCGGTCAGGCTCATTACGCCTCCCATGGCCTGCACGACCATGTCGTAGCCGGGGAGGTCGCTGAAGGGGCCTGTATGCCCAAAGCCCGAAATGGAAGCGTAGACCAGATGAGGGTGGGTGCGAGCCAGACGCTCTGCGCCGTAGCCGAGTCGGTCCAGCACACCAGGGCGGAAGTTCTCCACCAGTACGTCCGCTTCGGACAACATTCGCTCGAGCAGGTCACGATCGCGTGGGCTCTTGATGTCCAGCGCGATGCTTTCCTTGCCTCGGTTGAAGCACATGAAGTACGCCGACTCATGATCCACGAAGGGGCCGAACGCTCGGGTGTCGTCGCCAGTCGCGATGCGCTCGATCTTGATGACGCGCGCTCCGAGGTCCGCCAGCACCATCGTGCAGTAGGGACCGGCAAGTACGCGCGAGAAGTCCAGGACGGTGATTCCGTCCAGCGGCCCTTTCTTGGGGGGCAATCCCTGGGGGGTATTCATGGCGGATGTCTCCTCTGTTGGGTGAGTCAGATGCCAGCGAGAATCCAGCGTGCGGCCTTCTCGGCAATCATGAGCGTCGGGCTGTTGGTGTTGCCGCTGGTGATGGTCGGCATGACCCCGGCGTCGACCACCCGCAGGTTCTTGACGCCGTGGACTCGCAGATGGCTGTCGACGACCGAGAGTGGGTCGCGAGCAGGGCCCATGGCGGTGGTTCCGACCGGATGGAAGATGGTCGTTCCGATGTCGCCTGCCAGCCGGGCGAGTTGCTCATCCGTTTCGTATTGAGGTCCGGGCTTGTACTCGACCGGCTTGTAGGGGGTCATGGCTGGTTGAGCGGCGATGTGCCGCGTTACGCGCAATGAGTCCGCTGCGACCTGCCTGTCTTCCGAGGTGCTCAGGTAGTTCGGCGCAATGCGCGGAGCCTTGTTGAAGTCGGGGCTCGAAATGGAGACTTGCCCGCGGCTGGTTGGATTCAGGTTGCAGACGCTCGCTGTGATCGCCGGGAAGGTGTGAAGAGGTTGGCCGAACGCTTCCAGGCTCAAGGGCTGAACGTGGTACTGAATGTTCGGGTGAACGTACGACGGGCTGCTGCGAGTGAAGATTCCGAGCTGGGACGGGGCCATGCTCATCGGGCCGCTGCGCCTGAGAAGGTACTCGAGGCCGATTCCCACCTTGCCCCACAACGTCGAGGCTTGGGTGTTCAAGGTCTTGGCTCCCTCCACCTTGTAGACCGACCGGATCTGGAGGTGGTCCTGGAGGTTGGCTCCGACGCCCGGCAAGTGTTTCACCACGGGAATCTGCAGCTGACGCAGGGTGCTCTCGTCGCCGATGCCTGAGAGCTGCAACAGCTGTGGGGAGCCGATCGCACCACAACTCAAGATGACTTCGCCCCTCGCGTGAACTGTTTGGCGATGGCCGTTCATCACCAATTCGACGCCATGGCAGGCAGGCTGGTCGTCGGCGGATTGCTTGAGCAGGAGCCGGCTGGCTTGCGCACCCGTCCACACGGTGAGATTTACGCGGCTCCTTCGAACGGGCCTCAGGAATGCCTTCGAGGCATTCCAACGCCATCCGCTGCGTTGATTCACCTCGAAGTAGCTGACGCCATCGTTGTCGCCGCTGTTGAAGTCATCTGTGGCAGGGATGCCAGCTTGCCTGGCCGCGTCAGCGAAGGCATCCAGCACTTCCCACTTGAGGCGTTGCTTCTCGACGCGCCATTCTCCGCCGGACCCATGGAGCGACTTGAAGGCTTCTCCATGTCCATTCAATGCTGCTGCGTTCCGGGCATCCAGGCGGTAGTGGTTTTCGTGCGCCCTGAAGTCGTTCAGGCAGTTTTCCCAACGCCATGCGTCGTCGGCGGTGATGTTTGCCCAATGCTCGTAGTCTCGGGCCTGTCCGCGCATGTAGATCATGCCGTTGATGCTGGAGCAACCGCCCAAGGTTTTGCCCCGTGGATACAGAAGCTCGCGCCCATTCAGGCCAGGTGAAGCCTCGGTGCGGAAGCGCCAATCGGTTCGGGGGTTGTCTATGCAGTAGAGGTAGCCGACCGGGATATGAATCCACGGATAGTTGTCAGGTCCGCCCGACTCCAGGAGAAGGACCTTCCTGGTCGGGTCGGCACTGAGCCGGTTTGCCAGCAGGCAACCAGCTGTGCCTGCACCAACCACGATGTAGTCAAAGGATGAGGCGGTCATGGATGAAGTCCTGGCGCGGCAACCAGCGTGAGGTAACCCATTAAATAGACCGATCGTTTTTTAAAAGGCAAAAAAAAGGAGACCTTGGCCGCCGCACATCGCAGCAAGAGGCTGCCTTGGCTCGCCCATGGCGGGATGCTGAGAGAGGTTCTGGGCATGCATGGGACGCGTGTCATCTTGTAGTGCGCCAAGTGGTCAGTCGCTAGGGTAAGTCGGTCGATCTATTGCTGGGACGTCCTTTCGGACAGGTTCGCCAGCCGCCCAGTTCTGCGGCAGGGCCTGCATTGCTGAGAGCTAGCCGCCCTTTCGTCGACGGCAAACAAATATTAGACCGATTGCCTAATTAAATGATTAGGGTTTGTTCGGTGTTTTTCATGCTCCGAAGGCGCGCGTTTCCTTGTCCAGGTGTCCCGAGGAAACACTCTGGACATATTGAGCCGATTGGTCTAATACTTGCACGATGCATTCACTCGCCGCACTCCCTCGCAGAAGAGGGCGGCCGCCAAAGGCGGCTGGTGAGCACCGCGAAACTCGTGAGCAGCTGCTGCGAGCTGGAGTCGCCGCACTTACCGAGAAAGGTTTCTCATCGACCGGCATCGACGAAGTGTTGACGGCTGTTGGTGTTCCGAAGGGGTCGTTCTATCACTTCTTCGCCAGCAAGGAAGCCTATGGTGCGGAGCTCATCAGGCTCTACGCCGACTACTTTGTTCGCAAGCTCGATCTGGCGTTGCTTGATACGAGCCTGACGCCGCTTCAGCGCATCGATGCTTTTTGTAAGGAAGCTGAGCAAGGCATGGGCCGGTTTGACTTCAAGCGAGGCTGCCTCATCGGCAACCTCGGCCAGGAAATGGGCGCGCTCCCAGAAGCGTTTAGAGCGCAGCTCAGCGACGTGCTCCTTGACTGGCAGGCGAGAGTTGAACGCTGCCTCGAGGAGGCGAAGCGTCTCGGCGAGATTCCAGAAAGAGCGAACTGCGCACGGCTATCCGCTTTCTTCTGGATTGGCTGGGAAGGCGCCGTCTTGCGAGCAAAGCTCGAGCGTAAGAACGAACCCCTGCGGATATTCGCCGAAGCTTTTCAGGCGTGCGTCAAGAACTAGAGTGATCTGCACCAATCGGGCTGAGGCATGAAGTGCGTCGGAATTTCCGCTCGGTGCGCGCAAACCCTCAATACCCCCCGCCCCACATGCGGTCGCCCTGGGCGGAGCTGGGACGCGGAGCAGCAGCAGGTACTTTTGCAGGGCTTGAGCGTCACATCCGCCCGGTCCACTTCCGCTCGTATTCATGGTCGGCAAATTCATCAACCATGAAGTTGATGAACGCGCGAACTTTCGCCGACAAGTGTTTTCGATTGGGGTAGGCGATATTGATCGTGAGTTGCGGCAACTCCCACTCGTCCAGTACAGGCACCAAGCGACCGGCAACAACGTCGTCGTAGAGGATGTAGCTGGGCTGCACGAGTATTCCATGGCCGTTCAGCGCAGCTGCCCTGAGGACTTGGCCATCGTTCGACTCGAGCAAGCCATGAACCGCCACTGATTCCCGCTGCGCCCCGCGGGTGAAACTCAGTTCATTCGGGTTCTTCGCATAGACGTATAGCAAAAGCGCGTGCCGCGAAAGCTCGTTCGGGTGTTGCGGCACGCCTCGGTTCGCAAGGTATGCCGGCGAAGCCGCCAAGAATCTCCGGGTGGTCCCCAGCCGGCGAATAGTGATGGTGCTGTCCGGTTCCAGTTCGCGTGTTCGGATTGCGACATCGATCCCGTTGTCGATCATGTCCAAGTACCTGTTCGCGGTCTCTATGTGCACACGCAGCTGCGGGTACAACTGTTGAAAACGTGGCAAGCGAGGCGCAATGATTTGCATCGCGAAAGACAGCGAGGCACTCACTCGTAGAACGCCCGAGGGATTGAGCGTAGCGCTTTGGAGTGCCGATTCCGCGTCTTCCAACTCACTGAGGATGTGCCTCGCACGCTCAAGAAATTCCTGCCCCTCGCGTGTCAGGTACAGGCGACGCGTGTTCCGCTCTACGAGCCGCACCTTGACGCGGTTCTCGAGCGAAGCCAAGGTGCGACTTGCCGCAGGATTCGACAAGCCCAACGCCTCGGCGGCCTTGCCAAGCCCCCCACGCTCAGCAACCTGAATGAAGAGCGATAGCTCAGTGAATCGATCCATTTTTCCGACTTTTGGAAATGTGAATTCCGGGCTGGGTGGTTTTCGTCCTAATTGTGAAATTCTAAAGTGTGGCTCACCGGTTCGGTACATGGGTCTTATCCGAATCGCCCACTTTGGAGAAAGCATGAGCATCAATCGTTTCCGTGCGGCTCTTTCCCGCCGTACCGCGTCTGTACTCACGGCAGCAATGCTCGTAGGCGGATCCGTCTTCGCCCAGACAGCGTTTCCGACGAAGCCCATTCGGCTGGTCGTCGCCACGCCAGCGGGAACGTCACCAGACGTTTCGGCCCGTTTTGTTGCCGAGCGCCTCTCCAGGGATCTTGGACAGCCAGTGCTTGTAGACAACAAGCCGGGGGCAAGCTCGATCATCGGCGCGGACACAGTGGCCAAGGCTCCCGCCGACGGATACACGCTTTTCTACGGCACAGCTCCCGCGATCTCGCTCAATCCGCATTTGTTTACCAAGCTGCCATACAAGTCTTCGGACTTTGTGCCGATCATTCACCTCGTCGACGTTCCCTTTGTGCTGAGCGTTCGTACGAGTTCCCCGTACAAGTCAGTCGACGAGGTGTTGCAAGCCGCCAAGCAGCAGCCCGGCAAGCTGACCTATGCGTCTCATGGTCCGGGTACCCCCAACCATGTTGCGATGCTGGAGCTGTTGCAGAAGACCGGCGCGACGATGACGCACGTGCCATACAAAGATGGAGGCATTCTCGACCTCATGAGCGGAGTCGTGGATTGGGCGTTCGTCGCTTCGGCGGACGCCATTCCTCAAATCAAGGGAGGGAAGCTGCGCGCGCTGGCGGTATCTGCGAACGGACGTATGCCAAGTCTTCCTGGCATACCCGCCCTATCTGAGAGCTTCCCCGGCAGCCAGTTGTACTCGTGGAACGGCATCCTGGCGCCGCGTGGCACTCCTGCGGAAGTGGTGGATCGCTTGTCTGCGCCACTGCAGAAGATCGCGGCATCGAGCGAGTTTCGGCAGTACCTGCTCGAACTTGGATTGATTCCCGCCGGGGGAACGCCTGCAGAGTTTCGTTCGTTCCTGGCCAGGGATTTCGACAACTGGGGAGCAGTGGTGAAGCAGAACAGCATTCGACTCGACTGACTCAGCCAAGCGGAAAGCGTCAATCTCATCAATTCAAAAACGGAGTTTTAGTCATGACTTTCACGATCATTGCGCGCGACAAGCAGTCGGGTGATTTCGGTCTCTGCATTTCGAGCTTCTCGCCGGCGGTGGGTTGGATAGCGCCGTTCGGGTCGGCGCAGGCCGGCGTGCTCTCCTATCAATCCTCCGTGGAACCGCGGCTGGGCAAGGTGGCGCTGGGCTTGCTTGAAAGAGGATATTCAGCCCAGAAGGTGCTCATCGACATGGAGCAGATGGACAAACACTGGGAATACCGGCAGGTCGGCGTCCTCGATGCACGCGGCGGGATGGCGGTCTTCACGGGCAAGAAAAACTATCAATGGGCGGGGCACCGCATCGGGCCCGACTTCATCGCCTTCGGCAACGTGCTCGCCGGCGAGAAGACCATCGATGGGATCTGCGAGGCATGGGAGAGCAACCGAGCTGCGAGTTTCGACGACCGCTTGCTGCGCGCCATCGAAGGTGGCCGCGATGCCGGCGGCCAATTGGAGGGCCAGACCTCGGCGGCAATCAAGACGTTCGGCCGCAAGGGCACGGCGCGGCTCGATCTGCGCTGCGACCACGCGTCCGAGCCGATCGCGGAACTGCGGCGGATCGTCGACTGGTACATGCCACTGGTGGAGTATTACGAGGCGTTGGTCGATGACCCGTCGGTCATGCCCCGGCACAAGGACTGGCTCAAGGAGCGCGGTATCGAACGCGAGTACGGCAAACCGCCGTCGCACCTGGCCTGAACTTCAACCCATTCCTTTCGTAGAGCCAGACATGAGAATCAGTCTTTTTCGTTGCGCCGTTTCACGCCGCACCGCGTCTGTATTCGCGGCAGCGGCACTCCTGTCCGCGTCCGCCTTCGCCCAGACGCCGTTTCCGACAAAGCCGGTGCGCCTGGTCGTCCCCTGGCCGGCAGGAGCCTCTCCGGATGTCACGGCCCGCTTCATTGCAGAGCGCCTTACCAAGGATCTTGGCCAGCCGGTCCTCGTCGACAACAGGCCAGGGGCGAGCCAGATCATTGGCACGGACCTTGTGGCCAAAGCTCCCGCCGATGGACACACGCTTCTCTTTACCGCGGCTCCGTCGGTCTCGCTCAATCCACATGTGTTTACCAAGCTTCCATACAAGGCATCCGATCTGGTGCCGGTCATCCATGTCGTGGAAGTTCCTTTTGTGATGATCGTTCGCGCTAACTCCCCGTTCAAGTCGGTCGATGAGTTGGTGCAAGCCGCCAAACGGGAACCGGGCAAGCTGAACTACGCGACATACGGAGACGGCACGCCAAGCCACATTGCTGCCCTCCAGTTCGTGCAGAAGGCGGGCATTGCTATGACGGCAATTCCATACAAGGATGGAGGCATCCTTTCTGTCATGAGTGGGGACGTGGAGTTTTCGATGGAAGCGTCAGCTGCCGCCATCCCTCAGATTAACGGAGGCAAGCTGCGAGGGTTGGCAGTGTCTGCAAATGGGCGTGTGCCGAATCTGCCAGGTGTCCCTGTCCTGTCGGAGATTTATCCCGGCAACCAGTTGCATTCATGGAATGGAATCCTGGCGCCGCGCGGCACCCCTCCGGAAGCCCTGAATCGTCTATCAGTGGCATTGCAGAAGATCGTGGCATCGAGCGAGTTCCAACAGAAGGCGCTCGATCTAGGCTTGATTCCAGTGGGTGGAACACAGGCGCAGTTTGCTTCATTCCTGGCCAAAGACTTCGAAGAGTGGGGAGCAGTCGTGAAGCGCAACAACATTCGCCTTGACTGAGCCTATACCTATTACCCTGACAAAAAATTCATCGTGACCTACACAGTAATCGGGCGCTGCCCTCGGACTCACCAGATCGGCGTCGCCGTTGCGACGTATTCAGTTGCCTTCGGGTCGTTCACGCAAGGAGCGCACAGTGCCTATGGCGTCGTGATGTCACAGGCCAACGGGCGCAGGCGGAATGCCCCTCTGGGGCAGAGCCTGCTGCGGCAAGGGCTAACGAGCAAAAGCGTGCTTGCAGCGCTGGTCCAGGATGACGTCCACGAGAGCCTTCGCCAGATCGCCGTGATGACACGAGACGGTTTGGGCGTGGTTCACACGGGCTCGCGCGTCACGGGTTGGGCCGGAGACAAGACCGGGACGGACTACACCGTCTTCGGGAACGTACTAGCAGGCGAACACGTGCTCAATGCGATGGAGGCCAAGTTCAATGAAGATGCGACCTGGCCGCTGGTTGAACGCCTCATCAGCACGCTGGAGTCCGGCAGGGACGCAGGTGGCCAGACCGCCAACGACCGACATTTGCCCGAGCGATCGGCCTGTGTGGTCGTGATGGATCGCGAGAGCTATGCGGCATGGGACCTGCGCGTCGACATGCACGGGACCGCGGTGGAGGAACTGCGTCGCATCTACAACCTGTACAAGCCGTATCAGCCTTACTACGAAGCACGGGAGGTCGACCCCACCAGCTGCCCGACCCAGTTGGCATGGGAGCGCGAGAGCTTGAGCGGCGCTCACCTCCAAGAAACGCTGAAGTGATCAGAGGGCAACTGCCGGCCCTTTGTGCCGCCTCTCCGAACGCCTTGCGCAATCGACGAAACCCCTGACCTTTCCGTCTTCATGAACTTCGCTGGCAACCTCGGCCAGGGTAACGGTGAAAGCCGGGCAGCCGGCCCATCCACTGTGAGCGGACACCCCAAGCGACCGCCAGTGGCGCCATGACGGTCCCCCTCTTGGCTGGCGCAGCGTTTTTCAGCGCGGCCGCCTTGCGCATCTGCGACGCGATGCTGCCGCGCTTGGCCAGCGACTTCAGCGTGACGCCGGGTACAGCCGGGCAGGTCATCATCTGGTTTGCCGTCGCCTACGGCCTGGTGCAGTTGCTGTTCGGACCGATGGGCGACCGCTATGGCAAGGCACGTTTGGTGCGTCTGGCGCTCGCCGGCTGTGCGGGGGCATCCTTGGCGTCGGCGCTTGCGCCCGACTTCCAAGTGCTCGTCTGGACCCGCGTCGCATGGGGCATCGCCGCCGCGGGCGTGATCCCGCTGGCCATGGCCTGGATCGGTGACACCGTCCCCTACGACCAGCGCCAGGTAACGCTGGCGCGCTTGCTCACAGGGACCATCTCGGGAATGATGGCAGGCCAGTTGGCCGGCGGATTCTTTGCCGAATCGGCCGTCGGCTGGCGCGCCGCCTTCCTCAGCTTGAGCGTGGGGTACTCCGTTGTGGCGCTCCTGCTCGTGGCGCAAGCGCGGCAGGTACATGCCTCGATCGCCGCGCCCGTCGCCGCTGCTTCTCGGGTGCCGATGTCGCAGCAGTTGCTGTACGTTCTGCGCCTGCCTTGGGCGCGTGTCGTGCTGCTGGCGGTACTGGCAGAGGGGTTCTTCCTACTAGGGCCGCTGAGCTATCTACCCACCTACCTGCATGTGCGCCACGAACTGCCGCTGTCCACGGCTTCTGCCCTGGCAGCTCTCAATGCGGTCGGCGGCTTGGTATACGCCTTCACCGCCAGGCACATCGTGGCCCGCTTCGGGGAATGGCGCATGGTGCTGGCAGGTGGCTGGCTGATGGGGATCGGCTTTCTGGCTTGGTGGATTTCTACGGTGCCTCTGCTTTCTGGCCTTATCGCCCTGGTGGTGGGTTTCGGAACCTTCCTGTATCACAACACCCTGCAGACCCACGCAACCCAGATGGTGCCTGCGGCACGGGGGACATCCGTGGCCGTATTCGCGTCTTTCCTGTTCACCGGGCAGGCGCTGGGCGTGACCGCCGCCGGGTATGTCGTGGACCGGTTCGGCTTTACTCCAGTCCTGTTGTCGGCGGCTGTTGCCTTGCCTTTCGTGGGCCGAAGTTTTGCGCGTGGCCTTCAGCGCCGGTCGGCTGGCGATTGAGTGCGCCCGGTTTCAATGGCGAGCCACGGTAAAGCGATCCATTTTTCCAAACTCAGGAAATATCATTTCCATTTCAGCGACTTTTCATCTACTTTGTGAAAATTTAAAGTTCGACTGCCCCACGCGGAAAAACGCGCTTCTTGTGAACCATGCGAAACCTCAATCAAGACAACATCACTCAGGCCGTGATCGCCAGCTTCGCAGAGGCCGGGACTCCTCGTCTCCAGCAGATCATGACGAGCTTGGTGCAGCATCTCCATGCTTTTGCACGTGACGTGAAGCTGACAGAGGAGGAATGGTTCCAGGGAGTCGACTTCCTCACGCAGTGCGGACACATCACGGACTCGAAGCGTCAGGAGTTCATCCTGCTCTCCGACGTGTTGGGGTTGTCCATGCTCACGGTTGCGATGAATACCGAGAAGCCGCGAGGATGCACAGAATCGACTGTCTTCGGACCCTTCCATGTCGAAGGTGCGCCCCGGTATGAGCTCGGCGATGACATCGCCAACGGGGCGAAGGGTACGCCTTGCCTGGTGCGCGGGACCGTCCGCGACATCGCGGGTAAAGCCATCCCGGGCGCCGTCTTGGATGTATGGCAATCCGACGAAGACGGACTTTATGACGTACAACAAGAAGGCTTGGACCAAGCCCAGGCGAGGGGCGTATTGACGGCGGATGGTGACGGCACGTTCTGCTTCCGATCCATCCTCGCCGTTCCATACGCAATTCCTCACGATGGTCCTGTGGGCAGATTGCTGGAAGCCACGGGACGCCATCCTTGGCGCCCTGCGCACCTTCATTTCATGATCAAGGCGCCCGGCTACGAGACGCTGGTCACGCATGTCTTTCGCGACAAGAGCGACTATCTCGATTCGGATGCCGTATTCGGCGTGCGCCAGTCGCTGATCTGCGAGTGGAAGGAGCAGGCGGATGGCAGCTACCTGCTGGAATTTGACTTCGTGCTCAACCCGGCTCGGGGGCACTCGGGTTGATGGGCATGAAGGACTTCGTCTATACCGCGCAACCCTCGCGAGTGGTTTTCGGTGCCGGAAGCTTGTCGCATCTCGAGCGGGAGATCGATCTGCTGGGCGCCAGGCGAGCGATCGTGCTTTCGACACCCGAACAGGCCGAGCAGGCTCGCGCGATTGCCGAGCGCATCGGCAACCGAGCTGCAGGGGTGTTTGCACGTGCGGTGATGCATGTGCCGATCGAAACCGCGCGGGAAGCCCGTGAGTTCGCGCGTCAGCTCAATGCCGATTGCGCCATTGCGATCGGCGGTGGATCCACGACCGGACTGGGCAAGGCGATTGCGCTCGAGTCTTCCCTCCCTGTGCTTGCAATTCCGACGACCTACGCTGGAAGCGAGATGACGCCGATCTATGGCATCACGGAAGCCGGGCTCAAAAAGACAGGCAAGGATCTGCGCGTGCTGCCTCGCACCGTGATCTACGACCCCGAACTCACGCTGACGCTTCCAGTCGGCATGAGCGTCACCAGCGCGATGAACGCCATCGCGCATGCCGCAGAGGGTTTGTACGCGCAGGACAGCAATCCGGTCATGGATCTGATGGCCGAGGAAGGGATTCGCGCACTTGCACAGGCGCTGCCGGGAATCCGGGCGGACGCCACGGAGATAGCGGCCAGGAGCGACGCGCTGTACGGGGCTTGGCTGTGCGGCACCGTGCTCGGAACGGTCGGCATGGCGCTGCACCACAAGCTTTGCCACACGCTTGGCGGAACATTCAACTTGCCCCACGCTGAAGTCCATACCATCGTGCTGCCCCACGCGATAGCGTTCAACTCGACCGCGGCCCCACAAGCAGTCAGACGCATCGAGCGTGCGCTTGGAAGAAATGGGGTGAGCGCAGCGGCTGGCCTTTTCGACCTTGCGCAGCAAAACGGTGCCCCGGTGGCATTGAAGGATATTGGCATGCGGCACGAGGATCTCGACAAGGCTGCTTACATTGCGGTTGCCAACCCATATTGGAACCCGCGTCCGATCTGCAGCGCCCAGCGCGCCGAGATCCGCGATCTGCTGCAGCACGCCTATGAAGGCGTGAGGCCGAGTTCGATTGGCGCACAAGTGCCTTAACCGCCTGCCTCTCGAGGCAGATTTAACCAACCTTTAGGAGAGCAACATGAAGAGAACCGTCATTCACACGAACAAAGTCCCGCCAGTGAAGGTACCGCTGTCACAAGGCATCAAGGTTGGCGACTGGATCTACACGTCCGGCATGCTCGGTATGGATCCCGCCACGGGGCAACTGGCTGTGGGCGGCATGGAGGCGGAAACACGCCAGGTCTGTGAGAACCTGAAAGCCGTTCTCGAAGCCGGTGGTTCGTCGCTTCAAGATGTCCACAAGGTGGTCATCTATGTTGCGGACCTTGCGGAAATGTTGCCGATGAACAAGGTGTTCAGCGAGTATTTCCCGAACGATCCGCCGGCGCGTACGACGTTCCAGGCGGCAGCGCTGGTCATGGGCGCCCGGGTGGAGATCGAGGCGATCGCCACCGTCAAGGACTGACCAGGCCAATCAAAGCCCTGCCGAGGGGGGGCCGGGGGGGCGCCGCGGGGGGGTTTAGTAAGGCCCGCCGATAGCGCCCAACAAACAACCCCACGCGCCACCACCCCGACTAAAGGGGCCGGGACGCGGCAAAGCACC